>NZ_RCOE01000216.1:0-83947 GCF_004321495.1 Pseudomonas sp. Sample_10 | reverse complement strand
TGGATCGTTCCCACGCTCTGCGTGGGAATGCATCCAGTGACGCTCTGCGTCACCTCCAGAAGCGGAACGCGGAGCGTCCCCGGCGGCGTTCCCACGCGGAGCGTGGGAACGATCTGAATCTCAAGCCTTGCGCCAAACCCCTTTGCCACTCAACCGCTCGCGATCATGCGGTGCTGTGAAATCCTGCGCCGGGCCTTTGGGCACGATCCCGGTCGGGTTGATGGTCTTGTGGCTGCCGTAGTAGTGGTTCTTGATGTGGGTGAAATCCACCGTCTCGGCGATTCCTGGCCACTGATAAATCTCCCGCAACCAGTTCGACAGGTTCGGATAATCGGCAATGCGCTGCAGGTTGCACTTGAAGTGGCCGTAATACACCGCATCAAAACGAATCAGCGTGGTGAACAGGCGGATATCAGCCTCGGTCAGGTACTCACCGGCCAGATAGCGGTTGGCGCCCAGCAACTGTTCCAGTCGGTCCAGTTCGGCAAACAACTCGTCGAACGCCTGTTCATAGGCCTGCTGAGAAGTGGCGAACCCTGCACGGTACACGCCGTTGTTCACCGCCGGATAAATCCGTTCGTTCAGTGCGTCGATCTCACTGCGCAACGGTGCCGGGTAAAAATCCAGGTCATTGCCGGTCAACTCGTCGAAGGCGCCATTGAACATGCGGATGATTTCCGATGATTCATTGTTGACGATGTGCTGACGCTGTTTGTCCCAGAGCACCGGCACGGTGACGCGACCGCTGTAATCGACGGCATCGGCGGTGTAGCGCTGGTGCAGGAAGGTCAGGCCGTCGAGCTTGTCACCGGTCGAACCCAGAGCCTTGTCGAACGTCCAGCCGTTTTCCAGCATCAGCCAACTGACCACCGACACATCGATCAGGTTTTCGAGGCCTTTGAGTTTGCGCAGGATCAACGTGCGATGAGCCCACGGACAGGCGAGGGAAACGTACAGGTGATAGCGCCCGGGCTCGGCGGCAAAGCCACCGACGCCGCTCGGGCCAGGCTGGCCGTCGGCAGTCACCCAGTTGCGACGTTGCGCCTGCTCACGTTGGAACGCGCCGTCCTTGCTGCTTTCATACCACTTGTCTTGCCAGCGACCTTCAACTAACAAACCCATGTCCAGGACTCCTCAACCGATAAGCGTTGGAGAGGAGTCTATGCCGATGAGTTCGAACAAAAAGCGCAAAGTTCGGGCGTCAATGATCGATTAAATCGATTTATCCCGGGCGTTCCAGTATTTCTCAGCCGTTTCGAATGCTTGTTCACGACTCTGGCCGAGGCCGCGCAAGGCCAAAGCCATGGTCGCGATCAGGGCCATTTGCGGGTAGCTGTCGACCACATCGCCGCGCCATACGGCCTTGAGGTGTGCAGGGTCGAGACTGGAAGGTTTGACGTGACGCTGGCTCGACAGCTGCGGCCATTCCTCATCCCAGCTTGCGCCGCCGGTGGTGCCGTACAAGTGGCTGTCGGCGTCCGGGTTGATCTCGATCTCGCCGCCGTCTCCCTTGACCACGATGGCGGTGTCGCCGAGCAGACCGCTGGCATCACGATGCACGGCTTGATAACCGGGGTGGAAGATACTTTGCAAGCCGCAGCGGGCCCCCAGCGGATTGAGAATCCGCGCCAGCGAATGGATCGGCGAACGCAGCCCGAGGGTGTTGCGCAGGTCGATCATCCGTTGCAGTTGCGGTGCCCAGTCCACCAGCGGCATGAACGCCAGGCCACCGTTGTCCAGAGCCGTGCCGACCTGCTGCCAGTTGCGGCACAACGGAATCTGCAGCTCATCCAGCAATTGCTCGCTGTACAGCCGGCCCGCGGTGTGCGCGCCGCCACCGTGCATGAAAATCCGCACGCCGTTCTGCGAAAGGCATTTGGCGGCCAACAGATACCATGGCAAATGGCGCTTTTTGCCGGCGTAGGTCGGCCAGTCCAGATCCACCGCCAATGCCGGCGCTTGCAGGCGCTCGCGCAAAGCCTCGGTGAACCCGGCCATTTCCTCGGCGCTTTCTTCTTTATGCCGCAACAGCATCAGGAACGCGCCGAGTTGGGTTTCCTCGACCTTCTCATCAAGCACCATGCCCATGGCTTCGCGGGCTTCCGAGCGCGTCAGGTCGCGGGCGCCGCGTTTGCCTTTGCCGAGAATCCGCACGAACTGGGCGAATGGGTGCTCGGCAGGTGTTTCAAGGGTCAGCGCTGGATAGTCGGTCATAAGCAATTCGTCGGTTTGGGCAGGCCCGCCAGTTTCGCGGCGAGTTTGGCGGGGGTGCCTTTGAACAATCGGTTCAGGTGCAGGCTGTTGCCTTTTTCCGGACCGAGCTTCAATGCGGTGTATTTGATCAGTGGGCGGGTGGCGGGCGACAGCTGGAATTCGGCGTAGAAACTGCGCAGCAGTTCGAGGATTTCCCAGTGTTCGGCGCTCAGCTCGATGTCTTCCGCAGCCGCCAGGGCACAGGCGACTTCAGCCGACCAGTCGCTCAGTTCGAGCAGAAAACCGTCTTTGTCCAATTCGATGGCGCGTGCGCCGACCGTCAGTGCATTCATAGCCAACTGTTGACCTTGTCGTGGCGCAGCGACAGTTCGACGAAGGCCGGGTAATCGATGGCATTGGCCCAGTCAGGAACGTCGATGGCGCGGGCCTGGGCATCTTCGGCCAGGACATACAGTTGCAGGCCGCGGGCATGCAGCGTGGTGAACGGCGCGGTGCCCGGTTGCAAGGCATAGGCCGCGTCGCCGGACAGCAGCAGTGCGTCATTGCTGCCGATCAACCGCAGGCAACTGTTCAGGCGTTCGTCGCCGAAAGGGGAATGAGACAACACATGCAAAGTCGACATCAGAGAGTGATCACCTGGTCGTATCGGTCAATAAGGGCGGTGATTTCGTTGGCAGCCAGCACCCGGGCTTCTTTCAGCGATAGAGCGCTCGGGTCCAGCCCGCGCTGCGCCGTGCTGTCGGCGCAGACAAACAGTTCTTCAACGCCGAACATCGGCAAGGCCTGCAGGTTGGCGCTCAAGTCTTTCTGTTGCAAAGCCTTGGCATCCTGTCTGGTCGCGAGCTGGAACACGCCGTCATCGAGAAACAGCAAGCCGATCGGCAGATCGAAAGCGCCGCCGGCCAGCACGATGTCCAGCGCTTCCCGGGCACCGGGGCCGGACCACGGTGCCTGACGGCTGATGATCAACAAGGATTTGGCCATGTCAGGCGCCTCCGAAACAGATCAGGCGGTCGGCGTCTTGCACCGCATCATGCAATTGGCCGAGGCCGGACAATTCCCACGGTGCGCCGACGGCGACAGCTTCACGTTGATAGCGTTTGGCTTCTTCCTCGTTCAACACACCCCGGCGCAGGGCGGCGGCGATGCACACCACGCCATCGAGTTTTTGCTCGCTGACAAAAGCACGCCATTGTTTTGGCAAGTCCTGCTCATCCTGCGGCGTCACTACGCTGCCGGATGCGTTGTGGACGCCATCCTGGTAGAAAAACAGCCGGACAATCTCGTGCCCACCGGCCAGCGCCGCTTGGGCGAACAGCAAGGCGCGGCGCGAGGAGGGCGCATGGGCGGCGGAAAACACGGCGATGGCGAACTTCATGACGGACTCGATCAGCGAAACTGCGGCCATGATAAAGCTTTATCGGCGCAGGGGCTAAGTCGATGTCGCCTGTGCGGACCTTATCGCTGGCAAGCCAGCTCCCACAGGTTATGTAGTGACACTACAATCTCAATCATTTCACAAATCCCTGTGGGAGCTGGCTTGCCAGCGATGAGACCAGAGCGGGCGATACAAAATTCAGCGTGGCATGTAGCCCAACTGCCAACGCCGCGGAATCCTCAGCGACAACACCCCCAGCGCCGCCGCCAGCAAACCACTGGCAAACAGTGCCTTGAGCCCAAAGTGGTGTTCCAGCACCGCACCGAGTATTGCGCCGGCAAACATGCCGGTCCAGGGGATCAATTGCACCCGCCAGCCGTCGCGTCGTTCGCCAAGCAGCCAGCGTCCCAATCCACGCCCGAAACGCGACAGGGCACCGGTGACGTAGGTCAGGCCGACCGGTAAACCATTGACCTGTTCCACCGCGGCGTTGAGCATGCCCATCGCGATGATCGCCGCCAGCAAGGCCGGCATTTGCGTGTCGTATGGCCATGCCGCTGCAGCGCAGAGCAGGGCGGCAATGCACAACATCAAAGGCAGCGCCCGGCGACCACCCCAGCGACTGACGATAATCCCCAGCGCGTTACCGAGGATGAACGTGGCGACGAGGATCACCAGACGCAAGGTCAAACCCAGGTCACCGGCGCTGATCGCGACGGCCATGCGCGTGGTGTTGCCACTCATGAACGAAACAAAATCGCCGCTGGCCATGAAACCGATAGCGTCGGTCATGCCGGCCAATACCGAAAGCATGGCCACCAGGCTCAGGCCGATGCGCCCGCGCCATTTCTGTGTGTGCAGGTGGCCGGGGCTGGCGTGAGTTCTGGAGGCGGAAGGCAGCATGGGCGATGGCGTCCTTGAGCGGTGGTCAGGATTTTATCCCGTACAAGTCGCAATACTCCAGCCAGTCCATGCCGGCCATTTCCGCGACCTCCCGGTGCACCTCAAGGCGCTGGGCCTCGTATTCCTGCGGTGTGGCAGAGGTCAATTGCAGGGTCAGTTCCCAGGCAAACAAACCAAGGCGCTCGGCTTCGGCTTCGAAGGCTTCATGCAAACGCTCCTCGCGAAACTGCGCGAGGGTCTCGCCTTTGGCCTGGGCCAGCAACGGGTTGAGGTTGTCCAGTTCGATGCGCAGTTCGGGGTGGTCATCGAGAAACTTGTTCAATGCCTGTTCATGTTGCAGCTCGGATGCCGCCATGGTCACTCCTCGGGAACGGATTACGAAGACTGTTTCTTGCTGGCCTTGGCCGCTGCCGCCAGACATTCGAGGGCAAACTGCTCGGTGTAGGTCATCTGGATCGGCGTGGTTTCGCCTTTGACGGTCCTCTCACCGTCGAGGATGTAGCGAATCCGCTTGTCGGTGACGCCGATCCGCTTGGCGATCCAGGAGGGCGTCTGGCCTATCTGGCTGATCAGTTTGTCAGCGTATTCAGTGGTCGGTTTGTAAAACTCGGCGTTGGGGATCATTGGGCTTCCAGTCAAGGTGCGATGCAGCGTCATGGCGCGACAGGGTGCGCGAATCGTCGCGTGGTGTCGCGTTATAAATGCAGTAAAGCAGAACGATACCCTGTGCCACGGTGATACAGTCCGCTTTTTCCTGATGAGTGAATGCAATGCGAATTCTGATGGTGGCGCTGGCCGCTACCTTGCTGGCGGGATGCGCGGGCTCGGCAATGAACGATGCGCGTACCAAAGCCCCGTACAAAACCCTGAACTCGGACAAACCGGCGAAAGACGTCGCCCAGTGTGTGCAGTTTTCGTGGCAGGACGAAACGGTATTCGGTGTTGACGCTGCTGCGTACCTGGAACCGGCCGAGAAGGGCGGCACTACGGTCTACACCCGTTCCGCGGAGTCTTTTGTGGACGTGACCACCGATGCCTCGGGCACTGTGTTGAGCTACTACGCGCAACAGGATGACTTCGTCGCCAAACGCCGGTTGGCGGCATTGGCCACTTGTCTCTAATCGAATGGCGTGACACAAACCCCTGGTAGGAGCCGGCTTGCTGGCGATGGCGTCTATGAAATCCCCATCGCCAGCAAGCCGGCTCCTACAGGTTACAGGTCGTTTCTCAAGCGTTTCTGGAAGAAAAAGTGCTTGTGCCCTGGTGGGTAGTCGGCGATGTGTCCGACTTCGCTGTAGCCGCATTTCCTGTAGAACTCCGGTGCCTGGAATTCAAAGGTTTCCAGCCACAGGCCGACGCATTCCTTTTCCCGGGCCAGGTCTTCGGCCATCTCCATCAGCTTCGTGCCCATGCCCTGGCCACGGGCCTGTTCCGGCACCGCCAGCAGGTCGATGAACAACCATTGATAAAACAACCGGGCGTAAACACCGCCAACAATCTGATCGTTGTCATCGCGTACCAGCAACGCGATGTGTTCCGGCGGCGGGCTGGCTGATTTCGAAGCATTGTAGGCGCGCAGCGGCACGAGGATCGCCTCGCGCTCTTCGTTGCTGGGGTTGGTCTTGCGTTCGATACGCAGGGTCATGGCTATATCCTTATGGCTGTGAACACTCAGCCTATCGTGCTCGGCGGCAATGTTCCATCAGCGCAACGCGGGTGGAACCGTCGCCCGCGCGCGGATGTCACTGATTAAGACGCGTCTTCCCGAACGCGACCGATGAGGACAATCCGTGAATATTTTCGAAGCCTTGCGCGAAAGCCATGAACGCCAGCGTACCTATGCCAAGGCGCTGATCCAGACCAGTGGCGACACCCCCGAGCGGGTCGAGGCGTACAAACAGCTCAAGGCTGAACTCCAGGCCCATGAAACCGCTGAAGAGCGGCATTTCTACATCCCGCTGATGGAGTTCGATAACGGCGTCGACCTCAGCCGCCATGCGATTGCCGAACATCACGAAATGGACGAAATGATGGAGGAACTGGACGAAACCGAGATGTCCAGCCCGGCCTGGCTCGCGACCGCCAAGAAGCTGTCGGAAAAGGTTCATCACCATCTCAAGGAGGAAGAGCAGAAATTCTTCCAGATGGCTGGTAAGTTGCTCGACGACAAGCAGAAAGAAGCGCTGGCAGGACAATACGAGAAGGAATACCAGGCGCAGCTCTCCTGAGGTATTGCTCCCCCCTGTAGGAGCGAGCCTGCTCGCGATGGATTCGCAAACACCGCGGGGATTCAGATTTCCCGCGTTATCGTTGAAGACCATCGCGAGCAGGCTCGCTGCTACAGGATTAGAAGCCAGGCAGGCGCGCTGTGGCGGGCCAATGTCCGCCCTCCAGCGTCAATAGCAGTTCTTTCGCTTCCAGCCCCCCGGCAAAACCGGTCAATTTTCCCGACGCACCGATTACCCGATTGCACGGTGCAATGATCGATAGCGGGTTCTTGCCATTCGCCGCTCCAACCGCCCTTACCGCGGTCGGGTTGCCGATCTGTTCGGCAATCTGGCTGTAGCTGCGAGTCTCGCCAAACGGAATGGTCAGTAGCGCTGCCCAAACCTGCTTTTGAAATTCCGTTCCGGAAAAATCCAGCTCCAGATCGAAGTTTCGGCGTGTGCCGGCGAAATACTCGCGCAGTTGCGCGGCGGCACGTATCAGGATCGGAGAGTCCGGCGCTTCGCTCATCGGTCCCAGGCGCACTCGGCCCGGTCTGTCGTTTTCCCAGAGGATGGCCACCAGTCTCGAACCTTTCGCCACCAGCTTCAATTCGCCAACCGGGGAAGCCAGAGTGGTGCAGGTGAAAGTCATGGCGCTAGCCCCGTCTGATTGTTGAACAGGCGTTAAGGATACTGCTTCTCAAGGGAGGCGCAATGCGCAATCCCGACCATACTTGGCTACTGCTTTTGACGAATTTTCCGACTTTAAAACAAGAAGAGACCGACTCATGAAGTACGAACCTTTTGCCAAAACGCTGATAGCGACCTCATTGGCGCTCAGCTGTCTGACGGCCCACGCGGCCTCTGTGGCCCCGGTCGCCGCTGAAAACGGCATGGTGGTCACCGCTCAGCACCTGGCCAGCCACGTGGGCGTTGATGTTCTGAAAAATGGCGGCAACGCGGTCGACGCCGCTGTCGCGGTGGGTTACGCACTGGCCGTGGTGTATCCGGCGGCGGGTAATCTGGGCGGTGGTGGTTTCATGACCATTCAACTGGCCGACGGGCGCAAGACCTTCCTCGACTTCCGCGAAAAAGCCCCCTTGGCTGCCACTGCCGACATGTACCTCGACAAGGACGGCAACGTCGTGCCGGACCTGAGCACCCGTGGTCACCTGGCTGTCGGCGTGCCGGGCACTGTTTCCGGCATGGAACTGGCCTTGAGCAAATACGGCACCAAGCCACGCAAGGAAGTCATTGCCCCGGCGATCAAACTCGCGGAAGACGGGTTTGTACTGGAGCAGGGCGATGTCGAGTTGCTGGAGTACGCCACCGACGTGTTCAAGAAAGATATCAAGGATTCCGGCGCGATTTTCCTCAGCAACGGCGAGCCGATGCAGGTCGGACAAAAGCTGGTGCAAAAGGACCTCGGCAAAACCCTGCGGGAAATTTCCGAGAAGGGCGCCGACGGCTTCTACAAAGGCTGGGTGGCCGACGCCATCGTCACGTCCAGCCAGGCCAACAAAGGCATCATCACCCAGGCTGACCTCGACAAATACAAGACCCGCGAACTGGCGCCGATCGAATGCGACTACCGCGGTTACCACGTGGTGTCGGCACCGCCACCGAGTTCTGGCGGCGTAGTGATCTGCCAGATCATGAACATCCTCGAAGGCTATCCGATGAAGGACCTGGGCTATCACTCGGCCCAGGGCATGCACTACCAGATCGAAGCGATGCGCCACGCTTACGTCGACCGCAACAGCTACCTGGGGGATCCGGATTTCGTAAAAAACCCGATCGCCCATCTGCTCGACAAAAACTACGCGACCAAGCTGCGCGAAGCGATCAGCCCGCAGAAGGCCGGGGTGTCGAAGGACCTCAAGCCTGGCGTAGCGCCCCACGAAGGCAGCAACACCACCCATTACTCGATCGTCGACAAATGGGGCAACGCGGTGTCGGTGACCTACACCCTCAACGACTGGTTCGGTGCCGGGGTCATGGCCAGCAAGACCGGGGTCATCCTCAACGATGAGATGGACGACTTCACCTCGAAGATCGGCGTGCCCAACATGTACGGCCTGGTGCAGGGCGAGGCCAATGCCATCGCGCCGGGCAAGGCGCCGTTGTCGTCCATGAGCCCGACCATCGTCACCAAGGACGGCAAAGTGGTGATGGTGGTGGGTACGCCGGGCGGCAGCCGGATCATCACGGCCACTCTGCTGACCATGCTCAACGTCATCGACTACGGCATGAACATCCAGGAAGCGGTCGATGCACCGCGATTCCACCAGCAGTGGCTTCCGGAGGAAACCAACCTGGAAACGTTCACCACCAGCCCGGATACGGTGAAGATCCTCGAAAGCTGGGGCCACAAGTTTGCCGGCCCGCAGGATGCCAACCACCTGGCGGCGATCCTGGTTGGCGCGCCGTCACTGGATGGCAAACCGGTGGGCAAGAACCGTTTCTACGGGGCCAACGATCCACGGCGTAACACCGGCTTGTCGCTGGGTTACTAAGGGTTGTGTTCGAGGGGGGACGGACTTATGTTCGTCCCCTGCCACTCTGAATGTTCAAGGAAGGAATCATGACCACCGCATTGTTAATCATCGACGTCCAGCAGGCTCTGTGTTCAGGCGAATACGAGTGCTTCGAGATCGGGCGTGTCATCGATACCATCAACGAGCTTTCTGCGCGTGCGCGCAATGCCGGAGCTCCGGTGGTGATTATCCAGCACGAAGAAGAAGAGGGCAGTCCTTTTGCTCATGACACTGCTGGCTGGCAACTGGCTGAAGGCTTGGCGACTGCGGCCACGGATTGGCGCGTACGCAAGACCACCGGTGATTCGTTCTATCAGACCAACCTGCAAAAACTGCTGCCGGTGCAGGATTTCGATCGCTTGGTCATCTGCGGGCTGCAAACCGATTACTGCGTCAACGCCACCGTGCGCCAGGCATTGAAACTGGGTTACGACGTGGTACTGGCGGCGGATGCACACTCCACCGTCGACAACGGTAACCTCACCGCCGAAGACATCATTGCCGAGCACAACAAGGATCTGGCGCACTTGACCGGCTCGGTAGCGCGGATCGATGTGATCCCGGCTGCTGAAATTCACTTCTGAAAAAACCGAATCTCCCTGAAGGCGCTAGCAGGCTCGCGATGGTGGTGTGTCAGTCGCTGCAGACGGTGAATGTGCCACCCTCATCGCGAGCAGGCTCGCTCCTACAGGTCCCCGGTCTTGATTGACGCATCAGGTCGCACAACTCAGGGCGAACCGAAGATATCCATGAGCAGTGCGTTGCTGTGAGACGCGACTATCGCAAAACAGGCAGGCACGCCTGTTGCCGAAACACAAAAGCCTGAATAAGATACATCCGCAATAGCGTCTGCACTCGATGGTACGGTGCAAACCGGGAAGGCACAGGTCATCGGGCTCGTGCGCCTGGATGTGATGAACGGATGTTGGTCGGAAATGGACTTGTCACTCACAGGGTTTCACCCATTTCCAATCTGGCCAACAACGTACTTGCTTCGAAAGGGGGCAGCCGTTCATGGATGTTCTCGCACCGTTCTACCAATACCTGTTTCGCTGGGTGATCGCACCTGTCAGCGAGCGGTTCCTCGGTCTGTTCGACCTCAATGGCCGCCTCTGTGTGGCATTCCTTTTCATCTCCTATGTCGTTGCCTATGGGTTGTTCCGTTTCAGGAAGCCCCGTGGCCTGACCAATGCGCGTACGTTCTGGCAATTCATCGGCGGCAACCGTGTGCATTTTCATCCTTCGGCATTGCTCGATTACCGCTATTACTTTGTGCGGGCGATCCTCAAGGTCATGCTGGTTGTGCCCGTGGTCGGGCTGGTTGATCCGTATGTTCTGAGTTCCGGCGATTACATCCGTTTTTTCACGCACCTGTGGGGCGCACGGGTGCAGATGGAGGAACATCTGGCGCTGTCCTTGCTCTACGGGCTGGGCGTATTTTTGCTACAGGACTGCATTCATTACTGGGTACATCGTGCCTTTCATTCCCGTTATCTGTGGGCGTTTCACAAGGTTCATCATTCGGCGTCGGTGCTGGTTCCGGTGACGGCCAGTCGCGTGCATTTCAGCGAGATAATAGTCGGGCGGTTGATTGACATCGTTTTCATCAGCGCCTTCGCCGGCGTCTTCTGGTATGCCTGTGGCGGGGAGATCAGCCGCTACACACTGTTTGGTGTGACCTACATGGTGTTCATCCTCAATGCGCTGGCGGCAAACCTGCGGCACAGTCATGTCTGGCTTTCGTTCGGACCGGTAGTCGAGCATGTGCTGAACAGCCCGGCGCAACACCAGATTCATCACAGCGATGCGCCTCGACACTTCAACAAAAACTACGGGGTCAACTTGTCGCTCTGGGACTGGATGTTCGGCACGCTCTACGTCACGCAGTCAAAACCCGAATCCATCCGGTTTGGCACCGGTGAAGCGGACGAGCGTTACCTGACCCTCTACAGCCTGATCGTCATGCCGTTCGTGGAAACTGCAGCAAAGCTGCGCCAGGCAAAGTGCAGTCCTTTGGTCAGCGAGGCGGAAGCTTCCAGTGTTCACGCCACTGCTCGTACTGTGCCTCCGGCAATTGCACCAGCAGTGGGGAACGGCGCGGGTCGAGCCAGTTGAACAACCGCGCGATGTCTTCCGCGGCCATTGCCGTGCAGCCTCGGGTCGGTGTCGTCTGGCCGCGCCAGATGTGCAGGAAGATGCACGAGCCTGCGCCGGGGATGGCCGGTGTGTTGTGTTCGATGAAAATGCCCTGGCGATACAAATCGTCTTTGCGGCGCATGCGTTCGGCGCTGGTCCAGTCCCCGGCGAGTGTCCCGTTGTCGACCAGTTGGTTGTAGCGCGACGACTGGCTGTCATCCACGCATTCGAGGGTTTGCGTCAGTGCGAGATACGGCAGGCGGGTGGCGGCAGAGGTGTCATAGCCGAACGCGGTTCCCAGTTTGAACACACCGGCCGGGGCCTTGCCATCGCCTTCCTGTTTTACCGGTCCCGAGGGGTCCTTCACGACAATCATGCCTTTGCCCCAGCCCATGCCGTGTTTTCCGAGCACCACGGGAAACGCCACTTCGAATTTTTCAAAGCTGTCGCCGTGCCGTTCATAGCGTTGCGCGATGCCCTGGATGGCATCCCAGTTTTTGCTGGTGACCACAATCAGCTGATCGCTGTCGTCGAGTACCTGGGCCACGACTGCAGCGGGCAGCAACAGCACCAGAAACGACCAGGCCTTGATCAGATTGTTCATGGCGCAAGCGGGGTAATGGGGAAGTCCATGACAGTCTTCAATGACGGGTCCCGGGTATACGTGAAGTGCCACCACTCGTTGGCGTAGCCGGTAAACCCTTCCTTTTCCATGGCACGGCTGAGTCGCTGGCGATTGTCCCTGGCCGCCGCGCTGATCAATGGAGAGTCAGTATGGGCACGTTCATCAAAACAATCGAACCCGGTGCCCATGTCGACCGCGCCGTCGTGCCAGCGCTGGCCAACGTCGGCGGTGCAATCGACCGGTGTGACGGCAGGTGTCCAGTTGTCTGCGGGCAGTGCACCGGGGCCGGTCATGGTCAGGTCGACGGTGCCGCCCCGTGAGTGGTTGGAGACTCGCGCCACGTAACCCAGGCGCCAGAAGTCCTGCTTGTCTACCCGTGGGTAAAATTCAGCCTTGCGCGGGTCGCCCGGTTCGTTGGCGAAACGTCCCATGTCGGCCACTGCACGACGGGGGCGGTAGCAGTCGAAGACTTTCAGGCCGTAGCCCTCGGCCTTGAGCGCCGATTGCACCCGTGACAGCGCTTTGGCTGCATCCGCCGCCAACAGGCACTCGGCTGCCTGATAGCCATCCAGCGCATGACCGGTGAAGTTATGGGCGCCGGCATACCGGATGTCCTGCTCAATGCCGGGATCGACGTTGCGCAGATACACCATGTGTTCAGGTTTCGACTCGTCAGCCATGCACGGCAGCGCAAGGCTCAGGCATAGCATCCACAGACCGGGAAAACGCGACATCGGCAACGGCTCCTTGATGACCCATCACTTCATAATGGCTTGAATCGCACTTCACCTCCACAGGTCACGCAACCGGTAGGAGCAAAGCTTGCTCGCGATAGCAGTCTTGCAGTCAACATCTGTGCTGAGTGTGGCGCCGTCATCGCGAGCAAGCTTTGCTCCTACAGGTGGTCAGGGGCTGCTAGGCTGTTAATCCTCGAGACCGCAATGGAGCATCCTCATGGCTATCCAGGCCCTGCGCGCCGACGCATCCCACATCGATATCATTGCCCCATTGTTCGACGCCTACCGGGTTTTTTACCGTCAGCCAACAAACCTGCCTCTGTCCCGTGACTTCATCGCCGAGCGTATTGCCCGGGACGAATCGGTGATCTTCATTGCCGTAGACAGCGACGGCGCAGCATTGGGTTTCGTGCAAATGTTCCCGACATTTTCCTCAATCGACGCGCACCGCACCTGGTTGCTTGGCGACCTGTTCACCACACAGGACGCTCGGGGCAAAGGCGTCGGTACGCTGCTGATGAACACCGCCCGCGACTTTGCCCGGTTGAGCGGTGCCAAGGGCATGACCCTGGAAACCGCTACCGATAACTTCAGCGCCCAGCGTTTGTATGAGTCTTTGGGTTATGTACGCGATGGCGGTTACTACACCTACTGCCTCGATCTGCACCAAGGTTGAGCCCGGGGCTGTCGACGCCCTCCAAGGGACGGTGACGCCGACAATCGTCTGCCGGTTATTTACACCGGGGTGCCGAACACCGGGCGCAAGAAGCTGCGCTCATAGCTGAGGATGCAGCGGGTCTCTTCGGCGTATTTGAACGCGGCGATGCACTCCGGATCGCTCATGGACTGTTGCCGATAGCTTTCGTAAGCCGCCAGGCTCGGGAAAGTGAACAGAGCCATGGCGATGTTGTTGGCACCTTCGGACGGCAAGAAGTAGCCGTGATGCTGGCCGCCGAATTTCTCCACCAGCGGTATCCACAATTTCCCGTAGTGCTCGAACGCTTCGAGCTTGTACGGGTCCAGCACATATTTGAGGTAGCAGGTGACCATCGGTTTTTCTCTCAGTCGGGGTTAATGATTTTTTTCTGTCGGCTGCGTCAGCCCGGATGCTGCTCCCGGGCGGCGCGAGCAAATTCGATGAAGGCTTTGAGCGTCGCCGGCACATGCCGTCGGCTCGGGTAGTACAGGTGCAGGCCCGGGTAGTAGGGGCACCAATCGCCCAGCACCTGGATCAGCCGGCCGTCGGCGACAGGCACCTTGACCATCTCTTCGAAAACGTAAGCCAAACCGACGCCCTGCAGCGCCGGGCCGACCATCAGGCTGACGTCGCCTAAGGTCAGCGGCCCGTCGATTTCGATTTCCTGGGCGATGCCGCCCCGTTCGAACTCCCAGCGATACAGCGAACCACTGGGGAAGCGATGGCGGATGCATGGCAGGCCATGCAAGTCCTCGGGTTTTTGCGGAATGGCATGTTGCTTGAAGAATTCGGGCGAGGCCACCACCACCGAACGCATGTAGGCACCGATGGGCAGCGATACCATATCAGCTTCAAGACGCGCACCGAACCGCACCCCGGCGTGAAACCCCTCCGACACCACGTCGACCAGACCGTCATCGGCGACGATCTCCAGCTTCACGTCCGGATAGGCTTGCAGAAATTTCGCGGCCAGGGGCAGCAGCACCAACTCCGCGGCCTGGCGGCCGGCGGTGATTCGCAGGTTGCCGGAGGGTTTGTCGCGAAAGTTGTTGAGGTCTTCGAGGGCGTCGTCGATGTCGCGAAACGCGGGCTTCAATCGCGCGAACAGACGTTCACCCGCCTCGGTCAGGCCGACGCTGCGGGTGGTGCGATTGAACAACCGCACACCGAGCCGGTTTTCCAGGGTCCGTACCGAATGGCTCAGCGCGGAAGGCGTCAACCCCAGCTCCACCGCCGCCCGGCTGAAGTTCAGGTGAGTGGCCACGCTGAGGAAGGTCGTAAGGTCGGCCGCAGAAGGAACTTTCATTTGTGAGTGCCTTTCACAAAGCCATGCAAAATTGCTGGGATTATCACATCAGTAATCGAGTTTTACAGTGGCGTCAACTCATCAAGAAGGCCCGGCAATCACGCTCGGGTCGTTGTCAGGAGGCGTTGAAATGCGTACTTGGTTGATTACTGGAGCTTCCCGTGGTTTTGGTACCCTCATCGCAGAACAGGCTCTGCGTGCCGGCGACGCGGTGATTGCCACCGCCCGTAAACCCGAAGAAATCATCGCCCGGCTGGGCGATCATCCAAACCTGCTGGCTGTGCGCCTGGACGTGACTCGCGAAGAAGAAGCGCATCAGGCAGTCGCCGAGGGCATAAAGCGTTTTGGCCGCATCGACGTGCTGATCAACAATGCCGGTTTTGGCGTGTTGGGGGCGGTCGAAGAAACCAGCGCCAGCGAGACCGAGCGACTGTTCGCCACCAACGTGTTCGGCGTGCTCAACGTGACGCGTGCAGTACTGCCGCACATGCGCCGCCAGCGTGCCGGGCATGTGATCAACATCTCTTCGATTGGCGGCTACCAGGCCTACATGGGCTGGGGGGTCTATGGTTCCACCAAGTTTGCGGTGGAGGGCATTACCGAAGCGCTGCATCAGGAACTGGCGCCGCTGGGCATTCATGCCACGGTGGTCGAACCGGGCTTCTTCCGCACGGATTTCCTCGACGAACAATCGCTGGTAAAGACCGCGCTGGAACTGCCGGACTACGATGCAACCGTCGGTGCGATGCGCAAGCATGCCGAGGCGGCCAACCATGCGCAGCCGGGTGATCCGGTGAAATTCGCCGAGGCCATGCTCGCCCTGGTCAATGCACCGAAGCCACCGCAACGTCTGGCGCTGGGCAGCGACACCATTGCGAGGATTGAAGCGAAGAACCGCTTTGTCGCCGAGGAACTGGCCGAGTGGAAAGACCTGGCGCTGTCCACTGACTTCAAGGATTGAAGCCAAATTACAAACCGCTTGAAGCAAATAACCTGTGGGAGCGAGCCTGCTCGCGATAGCGGTAGATCAGTCAACAGTGATGTTGAATGTTCCTCCGCCATCGCGAGCAGGCTCGCTCCCACATTATGTATTTCAGCGACATTCCATGCAGAAGTAAGGCATGACGTCGGAGCTGGCATCGTAACCATTGCTGCCATCGGCGTAATGGTTGTGCAGCAATCGGTCGGAACCGCCTTCTGCTACACGTGTGCCGCGCATCGAGTTGTAGCCCGCCGCGACGTTGTTCTGCTTCAGTCGATCGGAACCGTCCGAGGCCAGTTGCCGTTCTCGGAGACGATCCGCACCACCTTCGGCAAGTCGACGTTCCTGTAGCCGATCCGCGCCACCTTCGGCGAGCCGCCGTTCTTGCAGACGGTCGGCACCACCCTCGGCGAGCCGCCGTTCTTGCAGGCGATCCGCGCCGCCCTCGGCAAGTCGACGTTCTTGCAGACGATCCGCGCCGCCCTCGGCGAGTCGCCGTTCCTGCAAGCGATCAGCGCCGCCTTCAGCCAGTTGTCTTTCCTTGATACGGTCGGGCGCGCCTTCGGCAACGTTGTGGGCGGCGGTGCCGGCACCGGTTGTCGTGGCTCCCGCTTCGGCCGCTTGAGTGTTCGCCGCGATGCAACCGAGAGCCGAAAAGAGGGCAATGCCTAACGCGAGTTTGGGGGTGTTCATCATGTTCACCTGGTGGGTCACGGGGTTGTTCACATTCAAGCAAGCCATCTTAATTGGCTTAAAAAACACGTCACTCATGCATAGGTTGGGCAGGCGAACATCTAGGTGTTAAAGATTCATACTCAGGTATGCCAGCGATCCCGGTCATGCTCAAATGGCGAGCATTTTTTATCGCAGGCGACGGTGGAACGGGGTGAACATGAACAAAACGGCGGTGTTGGCGCTCGTCCTGAGCCTCGGATGGCTCAGCATGCAAGCGCAGGCGGCGGGGGACGCCGAGGCGGGCGGCAAGCTGTTCAAGCGAGTGTGCGGTGGCTGCCATCAGGTCGGGGAGTCCGCGAGAGCGTTTTTTGGGCCGCAGCTCAATAATGTGATCGGGCGAGTTGCCGGGAGTACCACGGACTATCAGTACTCCGAGGCCATGAAATCATCTGGAATCGTCTGGACCCGGGAGAAACTGGCGGCGTATATCGAAGATCCGAAGGCTGTGGTGTCGGGGACGCGGATGATTTTCTGGGGGATCAGTGATCAAGAGAAAATTGATGATCTGTTGGCGTATCTGGAGAGGTTCGGCGCGCCTTGAAGGTGGTTGTATATCCGTTGCTTGGGTAATCGCGGCGGCCTGACTGGTCGCATGACCGCCCTTAAATCACCTCCGATGATTACTTTTTGTCGGCCACCGCTTGTGTGTCATCGATGAGCGTCAGGCACCGTGATCAGGTTGAGCAAACCTGACCGGAGCCTAATAATGATAAAAAAACGCTCGGCCACCGCCACAGTCCGCCAACGACTGCACCGGCCTGGCCACACCCGCCCGCAACCCCTTGCGCTGGCGATCATTGCCGTACTGACGGGACCCGCCTGTGCGACCACGTTCGATATCAACGAAGACTGGAGCCTGTCGACCAAGACCACGCTGAGCCTGGGCAGTAGCTGGTCGACGCAAAATCCCGACAAGAGCCTCATGACCCGCGCCAACGCCTTGCAGGCCCAAGGCGTTCAGGCCAATGGCACGAGCGTGAGCGCCGACGACAACCGGCTGAATTTCGAGCGGGGCGACCCCATCTCGCAGATCTTCAAGGGCCTTACCGATTTCAGCCTCGATGGCCAGGGGCAGGGCGCGTTCATCCGCTTCAAATACTGGTACGACCACGCCTACGAAACCCGCAACGGTCGGTTCAAGGATTTCGACGATTCGGGCTGGGACGATCTGTCGAAGTTCAAGGGGTTCGAGATGCTCGATGCCTATGTCTGGAAAGACTTCCAGTTGGCCGATCATCCGCTGAACGTGAAAGTCGGCAATCAGGTGTTGTCCTGGGGCGAGTCGCTGCTGATCCAGAACGGCATCAACGTGATCAACCCGCTGGACGTTTCGGCGTTCAACCGTCCTGGCGTCGAGATCAAGGAAGGCCAGTTGCCGGTGGAGATGGTGTCTTTCAGCTTTGGCCTGTCGGACACCACCAACCTCGAAGGTTTTTACCAATACAACTGGCGCCCCAGCGTTCTTGACGGTTGCGGCACATTTTTCGCCAGCAGCGATGCGATCCAGAAAGGTTGCGGGCCGTTGTACCTGAGCCAGGTGTTGACCGATCAGCAGATGCAGGCCAGCGGTTTGTACGCGCCGTCGCGGGGTAATGAATCGCCGTCGGACAACGGTCAATTCGGTTTCGCTTTGCGCCAGATGATCCCGGCGCTCAACGATGCCGAAGCGGCGATTTACTTTATCAACTACCACTCACGCCTGCCGTATTTCACCCTCAATGCGAAGAACACCGCCGTACGCGGTACGTTCCCTGGCGGCGTTCAACCGCCGACTTATGCCGCGGCGTTTCCGGAAGATATTCGCCTGTACGGCATCAGCCTCAACGGTGTCGAGCCCTACAGCGGAATTTCCCTTGCCGGCGAGCTGAGCTACCGGCCGAACATGCCGCTGGCGATCAACGCGCCGGACATCAACGTTGCAGTGATCACCGGGGCGGCAGGCAGCTCCTGGGTGCAGTTGCCGACAGGGTTCAACATCAATCGTGGCGACCGTTACGACGGCTGGGAGCGCAAAGGCGTCTGGCAGGCGACCGCCTCGGCGACCCAGGCCTTCGATAACATTTTGGGTGCCACACGCCTGAGCCTGTTCGGTGAGGCTGGCGTGGTGCACATCGATGATCTGGGCGACGAGCGCCTGGGTCGCAACTCGGCATTCGGCCGCAGCTCCACGCGCAACGGTACGCCGTGCAACACCGCGGCGTCGGGCGTGACCAACCAGTACTGCACCGACAAGGGTTTCGCCACCGATTGGTCGTGGGGTTATCGCTTGCGCGCCAGCCTGGAATACAGCGATGTGCTGCCGGGCATCAACCTGATTCCAGCCGTCAACTGGCGACATGACGTCGAGGGTTACTCCTACGATCCGCAAGGGCCGTTCCAGGAAGGCCAGCAAGCGCTCGGCGTCAGCCTGACCGGCGTCTACATGAACGATTACAGCGTGGAACTGGCCTACAACGCCTTCTTCGGTTCCAACGACTACAGCACCCTCGACGACCGCGACTTCGCCTCTGTCAGCTTCAAGGCAGACTTCTAAGGAGAATCATAATGCGTATGCAATTGTGCGTGCTGGCCCTGGCCTGCACCGTAGGCCTGGCTCAGGCCAAAGGCACCGATTCGGCTGCTCTGGGCAAAACCCTGACCCCGATGGGTTCGGAGATGGCGGCCAATGCCGACGGCAGCATTCCGGTCTGGACCGGAGGCCTTGGCGCCAACGCCGGTATCGTCGATAGCAAGGGCGGGTACAGCGATCCATATGCCGCCGAGAAACCGTTGTTCACCATCACGGCAAAGAACGTCAGCCAGTACCAGAAGTTTCTCAGCCCGGGTCAAATTGCCTTGTTCAAGCGTTTCCCCGACAGCTACAAAATGAACATCTACCCGAGCCACCGCAGCGCCAACCTGCCCAAGGACGTGCTCGCGGCGAGCCGTGACAATGTGGCCAAAACAAGCATGGCCGACGGTGGCAATGGCTTGCACGACTATGCGCGGGGCATTCCGTTTCCACTGCCCACCGAAGGCCTCGAGGTGATGTGGAACCATATGACCCGTTATCGCGGTGGCAGTTACGAGCGCATCAGCAGTGCGGCATTGGTGCGTGAAAACGGCGCCACCAGTTACGTGCGTAATCAGTCGCTGATCAACTTCGCCGACACGGTGGGCGGGCTGGAGGCAAACTCGAACATCCTGTTCATGTTCAAGAGCCGCGTATTGGAACCGGCGCGTTTGTCCGGAGAAGCGGTACTGGTGCATGAGCCGATCGATCAGGTCGCCGAGCCGCGTTCGGCGTGGCAATACCTGCCGGGCCAGCGCCGGGTGCGCCGTGCACCGATGATCGCCTACGACAACAGCGCCCGTTACAGCAACGGCCTGATCACCGCCGACAACATCGACGGCTACAACGGCGCGCCGGATCGCTTCGACTGGAAACTGGTGGGCAAGCAAGAGCTGTACATCCCTTACAACAGCTACAAGATCGGCAGCCGCGACATCAAGTACGACGCTGTGATCCAACCCAACCATATCAATCAGGATCTGGCCCGTTACGAAAAGCATCGGGTGTGGGTGGTCGAAGCGACCCTCAAGCCCGACGCGCGACACATCTATGCCAAGCGCCGGTTCTATGTCGACGAAGACAGTTGGCAGATCGCCCAATCGGACCAGTACGACAGCCGCGGCGAACTGTGGCGCAGCGGTGAACTGCATGCGATTCAGCAATACGACCACGGCTTCACCTACAACGTGCTGGAAACCTCCTATGACCTGATTTCCGGACGTTATTACGCCGGTGGCCTGGCCAACGAAGAGACCGAGCCGATGCGTGTCGGCTTTGCCGCCAAGACCGACGACTACACCCCGTCGGACCTGCGGCGCTGGGCCAAATAACCCTTTTTTGTCGATCGTTCCCACGCTCTGCGTCGTCGTTCGATCGTTCCCACGCTCCGCGTGGGAATGTAGCCCGGGACGCTCGGCGTCCCAAAGCGTGACGCGGAGCGTCACAAGAGGCATTCCCACGCAGAGCGTGGGAACGATCATTCATCACCCTTAAGGAGATCTATCCGTGCGCTACTGGATATCCGCGCTGGCCCTGGGCGCAAGCCTGGGCTCGGTTCACGCGCAAACCCTCGATCAATCGCAGGCCAGGGCGCTGGCGCAAGAGGCCTATGTGTTTGCTTACGCTACCGTCGAGCACGACAAGGTGCTCAGCGCCATCGCCGCGAAGCTGCCGTTCAACCGCCTCTACAGCGAAGCGCGATTGCTCGGCCCGCAGGACAACAAAGTGGTGTCGCCAAACAACGACACGTTCTATTCCCGGGCCTTGCTCGATTTGCGTGCTGAACCACAAGTGCTGCAAGTGCCGGCGGTGCAGGGGCGCTACTACAGCTTCCAGTTGGTCGACATGCGCACCGATAACCTCGACTACATTGGCACCCGCGCTACCGGCGATCAGGCCGGGCGCTACCTGATCGTCGGGCCGGACTGGAAAGGTGAGCTGCCAAGCGGATTCAACGGTGTGATTCGTTCGCCGAGTCGCCTGGTGTTTTTGCTCGGGCGAACCGAAGTCAAAGGCAAAGCAGATCAGCAGGAGGCCGCAAAAGTGTTGATGGGCTATGCCTTGCAGCCGTTGTCCAAAGTGATCGCAAGTGCAACGCCTGAGCCGATGGCGCCGCTGCACCTGCCGACCTATCAGGACACCAAACAAGGCCCGGCGCAGGCTTTGTTCAGCACCTTCAATGCGCTGGCGCCGTTGCATCAATGGACGGCCAGCGAGCAAGCAAAACTCAAGCGTTTCGCTGCCATCGGGGTGAAACCCGGCGTAGCGTTCGCCCCGCCAAAAGACCTCAACCCAGCCATTGCCCAAGGTGCCGAAGCGGGGCGAGACCAGGTGCGCGCCGCGTCCAGCCAGATCTCGGTGGAGCAGCAAGGCTGGCTTCGCTCGCCGAGCAATGTCGGCAAATTCGGCGATGACGACCTGACTCGCGCGGCCGTCGCCTGGCGCTACATCTACGCCAACGATCCGCTGGAAGCGGTCTACCCGATGGCGCTGCACGATGCTCAGGGGCAGTTGTTGGATGGCCGATATGCCTATCGTCTGCACTTCCCGGCCGGGCAGTTGCCGCCGGTGAATGCCTTCTGGTCGTTGACCCTGTACGACGGCAAGACGCAATTGCTTGCGGCCAATCCGATCGAGCGTTACTCGCTGGGTGATCGCAGTCCGGGTTTGCAATACGACGCCGACGGCGGCCTGACCCTGATCCTGCAAGCCAATGCACCAGCGCAGCAAAGCAACTGGCTGCCGACGCCCGCAGGCCCATTCAACCTGTTGTTGCGCCTGTATCTGCCGAAGGGCGGGGCGCTGGACGGCAGCTACCCGCTGCCTGCTATCGCGAGGGTCGAGCCATGAACATGTTCGTCAGTCGCCGCCGTGTACTGGGAGGCATGGGCGTGTTGGCGGGTGGCTTGATGTTGCCGCGCTGGTTGTTGGCCAGCGGTTCCGATGAGCTGCGCACGATTGCCCGGGAGGCCTGGATCTACGCCTACCCGATGCTCATGCATTACCAGACCCTGGAAAAGCAGGCGCTTGATCCAAGTGCGCCGGCCTATGTCGGCGGCTTCAATCGTTTCCGTCACTACAGCGCGTTGTACACCCCGAACAACCGCGAAATCGTTACGCCGAACAACGACACACCGTACTCCTGGGCCTGGCTGGACCTGCGCAGCGAACCGCAGGTACTGAGCGTGCCGGCGGTTGCTGCCGACCGCTACTACGTGCACCAGTTGGTCGATCAATACACCCACAATTTTGCTTATGTCGGCGTGCTCAGCACCGGTCGCGAGGCGGGGGATTACCTGATTGTCGGGCCGCACTGGCAAGGCCCGACGCCGGAAGGCATCAAGGCTGTGCTGCGCAGCGAAACCGAGATCGTGATGATCCTCGGGCGCACCGGCCTGAAGAACGCCGACGACTTGCCGGCCGTGCGCGCCTTGCAGCAGCAATACCGTTTGCGTGCGCTGCATGAATACACTGGCAGCGCGCCACCGGTTGCGGCTGCGGCAATTGCCTGGCAACCCTGGGATGCCAAAACCGGCCTTGGATTGGAGTTCATCGCGACGCTGAATCAGATCCTCACGCTGTGCCCGACCCCACCATCAGAACAAGCGTTGCTCGAACGTTTTGCGCGGATCGGCATCGTGCCCGGTCAGGCATTCGATGTGGCAGCCCTGACTACGGACGTACGTGACGCCCTGATGGCCGGGGTGGCGGACGCACAAGCGCAACTGCAAACCGCGGTCAGTCAAACGCGCACCACACTGGGCCTGTTCGGTAATCGTCAAGCGCTGCACGGCAACTATTTGAATCGTGCGGTCGCCGCGAATGTCGGAATCTACGGCAACAGTGTCGAGGAGGCGTTCTACACCGGCGCGCGGCTGGACAGTCGGGGACAACCGTTGCAGGGCGGGCGCCGCTATCGATTGCGGTTTGCACCGGGACAATTGCCGCCAGCCAGCGAGTTCTGGTCGCTGACGTTGTACGACTTGCCGGACCGACAATTGGTCGCCAATCCCATAGACCGTTACTGCCTGAGCAGTCGCGATGCATTGCAAGTGGATGCGGATGGCGGGGTGACACTGGTCATGCAGACCTCAGCGCCCGAGTCGTCGAACAACTGGTTGCCAACGCCAGCGCAGGGCGCGTTTACGTTGATCCTGCGCCTGTACGGACCCAAGCCGGAGGTGATTGAACAGCGCTGGCGGATGCCGTTGGTGGAAGCGGTTTCTGTGTAGTGAGGGCCAAGCCATCGCCAGCAGGTTGGCACAGGCGCTGAGGTGGCCGCAGTTGTTGTGCTCGGCACAAATCCCCTGTGGGAGCACAGCTTGCTCGCGATGGCGAAATGTCTGACACCATGGATGTTGAATCTGCCGCCGTCATCGCGGGCAAGCCTTGCTCCTACAGGGGTTGAGGCTGGCTGTGGTTGTTGTGCTCGGCACAAATCCCCTGTGGGAGCACAGCTTGCTCGCGATGGCGAAATGTCTGACACCATGGATGTTGAATCTGCCGCCGTCATCGCGGGCAAGCCGTGCTCCTACAGGGTTTGACGCTGGCCGCGGTTTTTCTGCCAGGCGCAGAACCACTGTGGGACCGAACTTGCTCGCGATGGGGGCGACGCGGTTTTCCCGCGTCATCCGATCAAGGCGTGACGATATTGAACTGCGGCGAAAAGGTGTCCAGGCTGCTCATCAATTCGCCAAGCTTCTTGCCATTGCCTTGCAGTTTGACCAGGCCTTTGTGGATCGCTGTCGGGAAGTCCGTTTGCTTGAGGCTGATCTGCTCCAGCGTTGTCTTGCTCATGCTCACTGATGCATCGGCCTGCGGGTCGAGGCCAGGGCGGTGGGTCAATACGCCGTTGCGCAGGGTCAGGGTGAAATCCTTGTTCGGCTCTTCGAACGTCCAGTTCAGGGTCATGTCGTGGCCAACGGCTTTGTCGCTGTCCAGGCGAATGGCCAGGAAATCGAAGAACATCTCAGGACTCATCGCCCGCACCATGTCGGCCGATACCGACGAGCCCGCATGGGTGGGTACGCCGTTGCGAAGCTCCATGGCACCGGTCAGGTACATGTTGCGCCAGGTAGCGTTTTCGCTTTGATAACCGAGTTGCTCCAATGTCTCGGCCTGGGCCGTGCGCGCGTCGGCGTTATCCGGTTCGCTGAACAGCAACTGATTGCCCAGTTGCGCCGCCCAACGGTAATCGCCCTTGGCCATGGCGGCGCGCATTTTCTCCAACACCGCTACGCCACCGCCCATGGCCTCGACGCTGCGTTTGGCGCTGTCCACCGGGGGCAACGGGTTGAGGTTGGCCGGGTTGCCATCGTAGAAACCCAGGTAACGCTGGTACACCGCCCGCACGTTGAAACTCAGGGAGCCGTAGTAACCGCGGGTGTACCACTTCTGGTCGAGGCTGCCCGGCAGTTTCTTGATCGCGTCGGCGACTTCCAGCGGGGTCAGGCCCTGGTTGAGCAAGTGCAGGGTACGGTCGTTGAGGAAGGCGTACATGTCGCGCTGGTCGGCGAGGAAGGTGCGGATGCGCTCGCCGCCCCAGGTCGGCCAGTTGTGCTGGGCAAACAGCACGTCACTCTTGTCGCCGTAGCGCGCCAGGCTGTTGTCCAGGTATTGCGCCCAGGCCTTGGCGTCACGCACTTGCGCGCCGCGTGGGGTGAGAATGTTGTGCATCATTTGCGTGGCGTTTTCTGCCATGCACAAGGCGCGCAGTTGTGGCAGGTAGAGGTTCATTTCTGCCGGCGCTTCGGTACCCGGTGTGAGCTGAAACTCTACCTCCAACCCGGCGATAGTGCGGGTTTGCAGTTCCTTGTCGATCAGGTCGGTCGGCGCGATCAGGGTGATGGTGCCGCCGCTCGGCGTGCTTTTGCCCAGACCTGCATCGACCTGGCCCTTTTCACCGCGAGGCAACAGACTGCCGAACTGGTACTGCGCGCGACGGCTCATGGCATTGCCGGCGAACACGTTCTCGCTCATCACGTGTTCCATGAACCCGGCGGGGGCGAATACCTTGACCTTGCCGGCCTTGACGTCGGCCTCGTCGATTACCCCGCGTACACCACCGAAATGGTCAACGTGAGTGTGGCTGTAGATCACCGCCACCACCGGTTTCTGCGGACGGTTCTGGTAGTACAGCGCCAGCGCCGCTTTGGCGGTTTCGGCCATGGTCAGCGGGTCGATGATGATCAACCCGTCATCGCCCTCGATGATGGTCATGTTGGCCACGTCGAGACCACGCACCTGGTAAATCTTCGGGCTGACTTCGAACAGCCCGGCATGAGCGTTGAGTTGAGCCAGACGCCAAAGACTCGGGTTGACCGAATCCGGAGCCTGGTCCTTGAGCAGGAAGTCATAAGCCTGGACATCCCAGATGACCTTGCCGGCGGCATCCTTGACCTGGCCCTTGAAGGGCGCAATCAAGCCCTTGCCCACCGACTCGAAATCGGTGCGATCGCTAAAGGGCAGTTGTTGCAACACGGCACTGTTGCTGGCGGCGGTTTGCGCGCTGGCGGCGACAGGTGCATCGGCGGCCACCGCCGATTGCGTCAGGCACGCGGTGATCAGGCAGGCCAGCAGGCCGCGGTGGCTCAAAGTAAAACGTGGCATGGCGTCTCCGTTTCTTATCGTTATGGTCAGACCAGCCTCGAGGGTACGGCGGCGCCCGTTCCAGATGGCAATCGCCAACGGACAAAAACCATTCAGGCCCGCTATCCTTGGCCCACGCCAATCGAACGGGTTCTCTCATGCTTGAGGTCCAGGGTGTCTTCAAAAGCTACGCCACGCCGCAGGGGCCGTTGCCGGTGCTGCAAGGTGTCGACCTGACGCTCAAGCCCGGCAGCAGTCTGGCGTTGATGGGCGAGTCGGGCAGCGGAAAGAGTACTTTGCTGCACCTGATCGCCGGCCTGGACAAGGTCGACCGCGGCAGTATCCGCAGCGGTGAGCATCGTCTGGAACAGATGAACGAAGGGCAACTGGCGAAGTGGCGGCGCACCGAAATCGGCCTGGTGTTCCAACAGTTCAACCTGATCGGCAGCCTGCGGGTGGAGGACAACCTGGCCTTTCAGGCGCGGCTTGCCGGTCGTCATGATCCACGCTGGCAGGCGCATCTGGTGCAACGTTTGGGGCTGGGCGAGTTGCTCAAACGTTATCCGGAGCAATTGTCTGGCGGTCAGCAGCAGCGTGTTGCACTGGGGCGAGCCTTGGCCTCACGGCCGAAGCTGTTGCTGGCCGACGAACCTACCGGCAGCCTGGATGAAACCACCAGTGCCGAGGTATTGCGGTTATTGCTGGCGTTGCTCGACGACAGCACCACGACGCTGTTGATGGTCACTCACAGTCAGGGCGTGGCGGCGCAGCTGGCAGAAAAAGTGGTGCTGCACGGTGGTCGTCTGCTCGGTGTGGACGGTCGCTGAGATGCGCATTTTCGGCGAAACCCTGCGCGCGCTGCTCAGTCACTGGCGGAAGCATCCGGTGCAGTTTTTCAGTGTGCTGACCGGGCTGTGGCTGGCCACCAGTCTGCTGACCGGCGTGCAAGCGTTGAACAGCCAGGCGCGAGAAAGCTACGCCCGCGCCAGCCAGCTGATTGGCGGTGAACCCCAGGCCAGCCTCAGTGCAACCGCTGGCGGGACGTTCCCGCAGCAATGGTTTGTCGACCTGCGTCGCGCCGGTTGGCCGGTGTCGCCGGTACTGCAGGGAAGGCTGACGCTCAAGGACCATGAAGATCAACGGCTGCAACTGATGGGCATCGAACCAGTGTCACTGCCGGGTGGTTCGCCGGTGGCGGGCCAGGCGTTGGCAATCGAACAGGTGGTCGAGTTCTTTACTGCGCCGGGAAGTACCTGGATTGCGCCATCGACCTTGCAGTCATTGGGATTGAAAGAAGGGGACCGGCCTGTGAGCGTGAGCGGGACGCCGTTGCCGCCCCTGCATGCGCAAACCGATATGGCCCCGGGGGTGTTGTTGGTGGACATCGGGTTTGCCCAACAGATTCTCGGTTTGCCGGAACAGCTGTCGCGGTTGTTACTGCCCAAGGATTTCATTGCGCCACTTCCCGATGCGTTCAAGGGACAACTGCAATTCAAAAGCAGCGCTGAAGAAAACAATCTGGCACGCCTGACCGAAAGCTTTCATCTGAATCTCAATGCGTTGGGGTTTCTGTCGTTCGTGGTCGGACTGTTTATCGTGCATGCAGCCATCGGCCTCGCCCTGGAACAGCGCCGTGGTTTGCTGCGCACGATGCGTGCCTGTGGCGTCAGTGCGCGGATGCTGATCACCTGTCTCGCCGTCGAACTGGGTGGGCTGGCCCTGGTAGGCGGGTTGGCCGGGGTGGTCAGCGGCTATTTACTGGCCGGCGTGTTGCTGCCGGATGTCGCCGCCAGCCTGCGCGGCTTGTACGGCGCGGAAGTGGCGGGGCAGTTGAACCTCAGTCCACTGTGGTGGCTCGGCGGCATAGGGTTAAGCCTGCTGGGCGCGTTGCTCGCCGGTACCAACAGCCTGTGGCGGGCGTCGCGTTTGCCATTGCTGGCCCTGGCCGATCCGCAGGCGTGGCATCAGGCGCATGCGCGTTGGTTGCGGCGCCAGGGCTGGGTGGCGGCGATAGCCCTGGCAAGCGCCGGGTTGGCGCTGGTGTTGGGTGACAGTCTGATCAGCGGGTTTTTGTTGATGGCGACACTGTTGATCGGTGCGGCACTGGCGTTGCCCGTGGTGCTCGATGCGCTACTCAATCTGCTGCTGCATCGCGCTCGGTCGGTGCTCGGCCAGTGGTTTCTCGCCGATTGCCGCCAGCAGTTACCGGCCCTGAGCCTGGCGCTGATGGCGCTGCTGTTGGCGCTGGCGGCGAACATCGGGGCCGGCAGCATGACCGCCGGTTTTCGCCAGACGTTCAGCGACTGGCTGGAACAACGGCTGACCGCCGAGCTTTACCTCAATCCACAAAACCCGACCCAGGCCCGGGAGCTGCACGGCTGGCTGATGCAGCAGCCGCAACTCACGGCGGTATTGCCCAACTGGCAAGTGCCGATTCAATTGCAAGGTTGGCCGGCGGATGTGTTCGGGGTAATCGATCACCCGACCTATCGTCAGCACTGGCCACTGCTCGAAGCCTTGGGCGACAAGCCCTGGGAGCAGCTGGCGACGGACGACGCGGTGATGCTCAGCGAACAGCTGGCCCGGCGTTTGAAGGTCGGCTTGGGCGATCATCTGTCGATGGCGACGCCCAATGGCCCGTGGTCGCCGCGCATCATCGGGATCTACGCCGATTACGGAAATCCCAAGGGCCACGTGCTGGTGAACATCAATCATCTGTTGCGTGGTTGGCCGCAATTGACGCCGAACCGTTTCAATCTGCGCATCGAGCCGACGTTGATTGCACCGTTCGTACAGGCCTTGCAGGCGCGCTTTGACCTTGAAGACAGCCGCATCGTCGACCAGGCGCGGCTCAAGGGATGGTCCACGCAAGTATTCGAGCGAACGTTCGCCGCCACCGCCGCCCTCAACAGCCTGACCCTGTGCGTGGCCGGCGTGGCGTTGTTCATCAGCCTGCTGACCCAGAGCCAGAACCGCCTCGGGCAACTGGCGCCATTATGGGCGCTGGGGGTGACGCGACAGCAATTGATGCAGCTCAACCTCGGGCAAACCTGGTTGCTGGCAGTGCTGACCCTGGCGCTGGCACTGCCGTTGGGCGTTGCGTTGGCCTGGTGTCTCGACACGGTGATCAACGTTCAGGCATTCGGCTGGCGCTTGCCACTGCGGGTGTTCCCGCTGCAATTGCTGCAGTTGATGGGGCTGGCATTGCTGGCAACGTTGCTGGCGTCGGCATGGCCGCTTTACGCGTTGTACCGCACGCAGCCAGCGGACCTGCTGAGGACTTTTGCCCATGAGGATTAAGTGCGTCGTGTGCCTGTTGGCAGTCTTGTCGAGCGGTTGCGAGCAACCGGCGCCATCGGAAAAAGGCTTTGCGGGGCTGGGCAATCAAGCGAGTGCATTCACCAAGGTGGTGCCCGGTCGAGTGTTCAGCTTCCCGGCGGATCACGGCCCTCATGACGGTTTCCGGATCGAGTGGTGGTACGTCACCGCCAACCTCAAGGACCCGCAGGGTCACGAATTCGGCGCGCAGTGGACATTGTTTCGCAGTGCCTTGAAAGCCACACCCGAGGTCAAGGGCTGGGAGAATCAGACGATCTGGCTCGGGCATGCGGCAGTGACCTCGGCGACGGCACATCATGCAGCCGAACGTTATGCCCGGGGGGGCGTCGGTCAGGCGGGCGTCAGCCTGACGCCGTTCAGCGCGTGGATCGACGACTGGGTGTTCAGCAGCCAGGCCTCTTCTGAAAACCCATTGACCGACCTGCAACTCAGTGCCCGGGACAAAGCCTTCAGTTATCGATTGCGGCTGACGTCGACCCAACCGCTGGTGTTGCAAGGTGACCAGGGGTTTAGCCAAAAATCCGAGCAAGGCCAGGCGTCGTATTACTACAGCCAACCGTTTTTCCAGGCCAGCGGCACGCTTGAGATCGACGGCAAGCCGTATCAAGTCAGCGGCCCCGCGTGGCTCGACCGCGAATGGAGCAGCCAGCCGCTGACGGCCAATCAGACCGGGTGGGACTGGTTTTCCCTGCACCTGGAGAGTGGCGAACAAGTGATGCTCTATCGCATGCGGCACAAGGACGGTGAGCCCTATTTGACTGGAACGTGGATCGATGCCCGAGGCCAGACGCAACTGTTAAGGGCCGGCGACATCCGCCTCGTCCCGCAGGACACCGCTTCGGTGGCAGGGCACGAGATGCCGGTGCGCTGGTCGATCCGGATTCCCGACAAACACCTCGACATCGTCATCAACGCCCTCAATCCCGGGGCCTGGATGAATTTGCGCATTCCTTACTGGGAAGGCCCGGTGCGCTTGAGCGGCAGCCATAAAGGGCAGGGGTATCTGGAAATGACCGGGTATTGAGCCGGAACTCTCTGATGTTCGCGGGCCTCCTAAATCAAGAAGGCCACAGACCGGAGACTGTCATGCGCGAAGACCTCACCCCACCCGACCTTGACGCATGGCAGCGCCTGTTTGAAGACCAGGCTTACTGGCAACAATCCCCGGACGCGCATTACATGGAATTGCTGCGTCTGGCCGACGATCTGCTGGGCCAGGGCGCGGTTGACCTTCAACAGTGGCAAGACTTGCGAGCCAGAGCGGAGCAGTCCCACAAAGACTCACCGGCCATCAACGTTGCCCGGGAAGTCGAAGACCCCGAGGCATGAGGAATACGCCATGAAACCGACACCGGAATCAGAAAACCCCGACGAGCCCCGTCCACCGGGGGAAACAGAACGCGACAACGATGCCCTGCGTCCAACCGATCCGACGCGGCGCGAGGAAAGTGGCAAGGGCACCCGCAGCGGAGAGTCGACAGCGCAAGAAACCGCGAAGAATGCAGATTAGCGTCGAACTCGCGCAACAGCGTCTATGCTCATTCGCACGCGGCTTTTAACCCGGGTTCAAAGCCGTTTGTCGCCAATGATCACAGGGAATGTTCTGCCTATGAAACTTCACGCACTGACCAAAGCCATCACCCTTGCCACCTTGCTCTCTGCCACCAGCCTGAGTGTCATTGCGGCTGACATCCCGCTGTCTGCTGTCGTGGAAGCAGATCAAATCACCACCAAAGTCGTGTCGGTCGATGCCGCCAATCATCAAGTCGTGCTTGAGGGGCCTGAAGGCAATCAGGTGCATGTGCAATTGACCGAGAAGGCCAAGAACCTCGGCAACCTGAAGGCCGGCGACCAAGTGGACATTGAGGTCACCCGCGCTGTGGCGGCTTACCTCGACACCGATATCGACAAAGGCTTGCCGGGCAGCATCGAGCGAACCGGTGAAGCCCGCGCCGCGCCCGGCAGCGCCAATCCGGGGGGTGAAGCCTACCGTCAGGTACAGGTACAACTGAAGATCACCGACATCGATGTGAAGAACAATCGGGTGACCTTCGAGAACCCCAAAGGCCAGTCTAAGACGATCGATGTCGTAAGACCTGAAATGCAAGCCAAGCTAAAGGATCTGAAGAAAGGCCAGACGGTCAATGTGGTTTACACCGATATACTGAAGGTCACCACACGAAAAAGTTGAGTCTCTACTCTATTGGCTGAATGTCCTTGTACAACTTGTACAGGGATATTCACTGATTTTAACGAGTTGGTGAGTCTTAATGAGCGATCAAAATTATATTTGAGTCGACATTTGATAAATATGTATCTGTAAATTTCATATTTATACTCGCGGACAACTTCAAGGAGTTGATTTAATATGCGTCTCGTTCGCCCAGTGTTTCGGCTCTTTACCGGTGCAGGGATGCCGAGGCCATGGCACTGGGCGAACTCTTCTTTGCGTATGGGGCTTCTCCAATACGATCTATAAATTAGACCGGAAAAAAGCGGTTCGATAGTTATTGCACGAGCACATCAGCCTGCCGGCGAGCGCCAGTCATCGGAGCCCGAAGTACCACTTACTTCGTGGGTCCAGGTTATTTTTCGATAGGTAAAGTGCACGTCTTGTAAATGCGTGAAATGCGAATTCGCCGGATCCTGGCAGTTGTGCATGTAATCTTTGATATGGACGATGATCGCATCTTCAAGCTCGGTGGTGTAGTAGTGCTCTTGAGTCCCCTTTATCGATATGCGGTACCATTTGATCAGGACAGATGTCATCACTTCACCCGTCGTCAACGCCTGCAGTAGTAAGGGCGAAGATTTGTCGAAGACCTTCGTGATTATTACCGGTTTGTGAATGCGTAGGCCTGTTGTTTGACCAGATTGCGGATCGCGCGGCATTGTCAGTTCGTGGCTGAAACCTTGAACCATGACCTCATTTTCACGACCCTCCTGAAAGATGTTGCCAACGGAGTCAGCCGTGAAAGCACCGTCAGTGATCAAGCCTTGTGTCACGCCATTCACATACATATACGCGGGTGTAGCCATGGATGCTCTCCTTGCTAGAGTAAAGTGAGGCTCCCGAAAGGCACGTTCGCCTGATGGGGGTCTCACGATTAACAAGGTCCGTGCCATACGCCGCGAAGCCCCTGAGGCCGCAGGTCGAGTCAATTCAGGGGAACGTTCTTTCGCTAAAACACCTCGATATCTGCGCAGGTTGCTGCGCAATACAGGTCGAATTGTGGCGCACCTTGTCGAATCGCCCGACAGACCGAATGATCCACCTCGCGCCGAGAACCTGCAGCGTGCCAAGCGGGCAGTTTTCGGCGCATCACGGCTATAAGCCACCATTGCAGTCCCGAGACGGAGTGACGACATGAAAATCCTGATGGTTTTAACGTCCCACGATCAATTGGGTAACACCGGCAAGAAAACCGGATTCTGGCTGGAGGAATTCGCGGCACCGTATTACGCCTTCAAGGATGCCGGCGCTCAATTGACCCTGGCTTCACCCAAAGGCGGGCAACCACCGCTGGACCCGAAAAGTGACGAACCGGATGCACAAACTGAAGCCACCGAGCGTTTTCGCAAGGACACGGCTGCGCAGTCGGCCTTGGCATCCACCGTGCTGCTCAGCTCGGTCAAGGCCAGCGATTACGATGCGATTTTCTATCCCGGCGGCCATGGTCCGCTTTGGGACCTGGCCGAAGACAAGCATTCGATTGCCCTGATCGAATCTTTTTACAACGCCGGCAAACCGGTCGCGACCGTTTGCCATGCCCCGGGTGTTTTACGGCATGCCAAGAGCGCCGACGGCCAGCCCTTGGTCAAAGGCAAGAAGGTGACGGGGTTCACCAACAGTGAGGAGGACGCCGTGCAATTGACCAACGTCGTGCCGTTTCTGGTCGAAGACGAGCTCAAGGCCAAAGGCGGGATTTTTTCCAAGGGCCCGGACTGGGCGAGTTATGTGCTCACGGATGGTCTGTTGCTGACCGGGCAGAACCCGGCGTCGTCACAGGCAACGGCTGAAGCGCTATTGGCGAAACTGAAATAACCCACTCTGCGGGAGCGAGCGTGCTCGCTCCCGCAGTCAGTCCAATGTCAGTGTGCGAACGAGGCAAAACACTGCTCGATCGAGCGCCGCTGGGTCTCGGCATACAACCCCAATTCATCAATGGTCGGGCGCCCCAGGGCTCTCTCGAACGCTTGCTGATTGGAATGCACGCCATAGTGGGTCTGCGCCGCGTCCCCCAGATTTGACTGAAAAATCCCCGCCGCGCTGACCGGCAGGAAATCTTCGTACACCAACGGTTCAACTCGCAGATAGCCGTTGCTGACCAGATCTTCCAGAGGCAAGGTTTTCAGCTCGGCTGCTGCCAGGCCTTTTTCTGTCACAAAATAGCGAAAGTACGCCAGCTCCTGACGGCGCATGTCTTCGTAGGTGTCGGGAAATTCGCTGAAGTGTTGCGCCATCAGCGTGTTGTAACGCTTGGCATTGGCTTCATTGGGGAAATCCTTGAGTTCATCCCGCGCCGCATTGAGCAGGCGGTCATACAGCGCCCGGCCTTTGGGCGTGAGCGCAGCGCCACGTTGTTCGATCTCACCGAAACGGGCGCTGTGACTGCCGCGTGTTTGGGCTTGGTCGATGAACGCGACCGGTTCGTCGAGTGCCTTGAAACTGGTCTGGCGCAGCAGAATAGGGCACTGACGACGGGGCGGACCTTCGATTACCGCTTTGGGGGTGATGCCATGGGCAGGCATTTGTGCCTGGACGATGTCGATGTCCAGGGTACGCGGAGTCAGGTGATTGATATGCGGCCCCTTGAAAGCCACGACATCGGCGATCAGGCGATGCTGGGCGCTGAGCTTCTGATATTGCTCGGCGGTCACAGTGGCACTGTGGTGCCAGCGGAAGGTTTCCAGCGCCTGCTCGACGAATGTTACCGCCTCTTGTTCGGTGAGACCGCCCTGGGTCTCGGCGCGCTCGATCAACGTGAGCGCAGTCGGGGTGAAGATCGACCGTTTATCCAAAACCGACTGGGCGAAGGCCCGCAACTCAAGATCTTCGATCAGTTCCAGGCGCAATAGCGAGGTGAAAACACGGAACGGGCTGACCTGCAACGCTGCTTCATGCACGGCACGAAATGCCGTGGAGTGCACGGGGACGCCGGCCGGGGTCAAATCGTAATAACCCACGGGTTGCATGCCCATCACCGCGAACAGGCGGGCGAGGGTGGCCAGTTCAGCGGCCGTGCCGATCCGGATCGCACCGTGGCGCTCCAGGTCCAGGCGTTCGATTTCGCCAGTGCTGTTCAACTGCTGCGCCACTTGCGGATCGCTGTCGAGCACGTGACGGTTGGTCTGTTCCACCAATTCCATCAACGCGCCGTACAGCGGCACTTCTTCGCGGTACATGTCGGACATCGCTCTGGAAAAGCGTTGGCGGATCAGGTCAGGGCTGACGAAGCTAGGGTGGTTCATGAACAGAATTCCTGGCGCGGTAACGAGAAGGATGGATCAAAAGATCGCAGCCTTGGGCGTCGCCGACAAACGAAGTTTCTGACGAACTTCATTCTGCAAAGGACTGCATCTTCAGTGCAGTCGTTGATCCTGTGGGCTTTCCGAGCGCAGCGATGCCAAAAACTCCCGATACAGGTGGGCTGAACCGGCCGGTGCCTCGACCATTGGCATATGGCCGACGCCTTCCCAGATTTCTACCCGTAGATCAGCGATGCCTTTGCTCCAGATCGCCACACTGCTGACATCGATCAAACGGTCCTTGCGTCCCCAGAGCAGCAGGGCCGGGGCTTTGATCGAAGGGAGTTTCGGCTCCATCGGCGGGCTGGCGCGGAAGTCGCGAAAAATCTCTTCCAGTTCGTCCCGCGACTGTTCATAGCGATGGGCAAAGGCATCCAGCACCACGCGCGGCACCCATGGTGGATCGGCCATGGTCATGGCATAGAGGTATTTGAATTCTTCGCGGGAGTTGATCAGGAAAGGATTGTGGCCCCGGGCAAGATGCCGCTCCAGATCACTGGGTTCGGGCGCGGTCACGCCCGCCGGATCAATCAGGGCGACCGAAACGATGCGTTCCGGGTACGTTGCCGCCAGCCATGCCGCCAGATACCCGCCCATCGAGTTGCCAATCACATGAACCTTGTCCACGCCGCACACATCCAGCAATTGGATGATGCGCTTGGCCTGCAACGGGATGTCATAGCCGCCGCCGGCCTTGAAGCCGGTTTCGCCATGACCGGCGATGTCGGGGATGATGACCCGATAATTGCCGACAAAATATCGGGCAAAGCGCAGCCAGATATTTTTATCGGCGCTAAAACCATGCAGCATCAACACATTGCTGGATGCTTCGTAGGGGCCACCTTGCCAGGTTGAGACGGTCATTTCGGCGATGGGCACGACAATCTTGTGCAGCTTGTACAACTTGGCTTCGGCGGCCGTGCTCAATTCATAGATCCAATAGCCGATGGCCGGGTAGCTCAACCAGCTCCAGGCGGCGAAAACCGCGATTGCGACAACCAGTAAAAGCATCAGGCGCCTTCCTTCTGACGAATCAGGACAAAATGTGATCGGCCGGTTTCAAGGTTCGGGTCAAGCGGTGGAAGCTGAAACTGAACCCCGGAAACATGGCAATCACATGACCGCTCTTGCTTTGATACCAACTGTGGCAGCCTCCCGACTTCCACACCGTGCGCTCCATTTCTCTATGGATCATTTCAGTGTAGGTACGTTCTGCTTCCGGGCGAACTTCAATGCTGCGCAAACCTTGTGCTTTTAACGTTTGAATGCAGTCGAGGATGTAGTTCATTTGCGATTCGATGATGAACAGCGCCGAGGTGTGGCCGATGCCCGTGTTCGGGCCGGTGACGATAAACAGGTTGGGAAAGTCCGGCAGGGCAGTGCCGAGGTAGGCTCGGGGGAATTCGCGCCAGACATTTCGCAGTTGCGTGCCGTTCTTGCCGCTGACCGGGTAGGAAATCACCCCGTCGGTGGCGTCATAACCGGTGGACCAGATAATCAGATCGAGATCGATGTGTTGGCCGTCCTGCATCACGATACCGGTTTCGTCGATAGCGGCGATGGCCTGTTCGCGGCTGTGCAGCGTTACGTTGCTGCGGGCCAGCGCCGGGTACAGCGTGCTCGATAGAATCACCCGTTTGCAGCCGATGGTGTAGTCCGGCGTCAGTTTTCGCCGAAGTTCGCCGTCGGGAACCTGGCGCCTGATAAAGCGCAGGGCCTCTTGCTGGACCATGTGCAACGCCGGTTTCGAGTATTTGAAGGCGATCACCCGGGTTTCAAACTGCCAGTAGATCATCCAGCGCAGCAGCTTGTAGGCCGGCCTGATGCCGAGCAACCAACGCTGGAAACGCCCGAATGTACGGTCAGCCCGAGGCAGCACCCAATGCGGCGTACGCTGGAACACATGCAAGTGCCCGACGTCCGGGGCTATCGCCGGAATCACCTGCGCCGCGCTGGCACCGCTGCCGACAATGGCCACGCGTTTTTGCCGGTAATCGTAGGAATGGTCCCAATTGTTGGTATGAAAGGTTTTGCCCTGGAAGCGTTCCTCCCCCTCGAAATGCGGAATTACCGGTTGGCTCAAGGGACCCGTGGCGTTGATCAGAAATTGTGCGTGAAACGTGCCTTTGGCGGCAGTGTGCACGGCCCAGCGTTTGCCAGCATCGTCCCATTCGACACGCTCGACATCGGCTTGCAATTCCACTCGTTCGCGCAGGCCAAAGTGCTCGATCACATGACCGGTGTAGCGATGAAGTTCGGCCTGTTCGGCAAACATCTGCGTCCAGCGGTAGGGGGCAAAGGACAGTGAATACAGCGGTGAAGGCACATCGACGGCGGCGCCGGGGTAGGTGTTCTGGCACCAGGTGCCACCGAAGAAGTCCCGCCGCTCCAGCACACGGAAGTCGGTAATGCCGGCCTTGAGCAAATTGACGGCGGCGCACTGACCACCAAAGCCGCTGCCGATGATCAGCACTTGAAAGGTCTGCATGGGCCTCCTGTTTGCTCGTGGTTTAGCGAACGCTTCTTTCATGTATAGCCAAACGAAGCGGTATTGCGCGTGATCTTCATCAAGTGGGCGCGAACAGACTCGCACACAGCGCTCGGTTTATGCGCCGCTAGCCGGTGATGGCTATTTGACGTTGCCCTGTTAGACTCCGACAGTACCTGCACCACCGGTGTAATCAGGTTTTGTTCCGTGCGGCAGAGGTCCCAATGGGAAAGATGGGAGGAAAAGGACTTTCACTGGCCAGGAGGCTCTACACATCGCGCATCCTCGGCCTCGGGTTGGGTTTGTTATGCGTGAGTGTGGCGATGTTCCCATTGAACCCGGCGCCTTGGGTATGGGGCCTGATGTTGTTCAATGGGTTGCTCTGGCCGCACCTGGCCTACCATTGGTCGCGTCGGGTTGCGCGTCCCTACCACGCGGAACAGCGTAACCTGTTGGTGGACGCCTTTATGGGTGGGTTCTGGGTTGTCGCCATGCACTTCAATCCTTTGCCTGCCGCCACCACCCTTTCGATGATGGCGATGAATAATGTCGCCATTGGCGGTTTGCGCTTTCTGCTGACGGGGACCGCCGCGCAGGTACTCGGGATGGGCGTTGGCTGGCTGTTTTTCAACCCCATCGTGGTTCCCGAAACCAGCCAGATCCAGCTCTACGCCAGTTTGCCGCTGATGTGTCTTTATCCGCTGGCGCTGGGCTGGATCTGCTATCGCCAGGCTTATACCCTCGGGCGGCAAAAGCGCGAGTTACTGGCCCTGAGCCGCACCGACAGCCTGACCGGATTGCTCAACCACGGCGCCTGGAAGGACCAGCTGGAAGTGGAATTCCAGCGCTGCCAGCGGCAACGCCAGGGCGGGGCGATTGCCCTGATCGACATCGACCATTTCAAAATCATCAACGACACCTACGGTCACGTCGCCGGAGACATCGTGTTGCGGCAACTGAGCAAGATGCTCAAACACAACCTGCGGGCCACGGATGTCGCCGGGCGTTATGGCGGCGATGAATTTTGCGTGATCCTGCCGGACCTGCCCCTGAGCAGTGCCGCTGCTGTCATGGAGGGCTTGCGTGATCGCTTCGCCACCCTGGGTTATGAACAGAATCCGACGTTGAAGGTCAGCCTGAGTATTGGTCTTGCGGCGTTCAACGCAGGCCACACCGACGCGACCCTGTGGCTCAATGATGCGGATCAGGCGCTGTATGAAGCCAAGAGCACGGGGCGTAATCGGGTGATCTGTTGCCGTGACGACAGGCCACGGCATGAGCTGCTCGGCTCGGTTTGATCCCCTGATCCCATTGTCGCCGCCTGACTACCGCCTGCCCATCACTCCTTGACGCTCATGAATTCCTCCGCATAGCGGATGTACTCTTCAGGCTGAGTGTAGGTGTGAGTCAGTTCGGTAGCGCTCAGGTCAGAGGCCTGGGTGAAGATCTGGCGTTGCTCGCGCAGGCTGTCGTAGGTCGCCTTGATGGCGGCGAAGTAGGCGCCGTGGCCGTCGATTACCACGCGCACGCCAAGTTCGGCCAGACGTTTGTCGTCACGCAGCAGCGGGTTGCCGTAGGTCACCAGCATCAACGGGACGCTCAGGTGTTCGGCGATTTGCTCCAGATGATCGAAATCCTTTACCCCTACCATGCAAATACCATCGGCACCGGCGCGCTGGTATTGCTTGGTGCGGCTGATGATTTCCTGCACCGGCAGGATCCCTGCGTTGGTGCGGGCAATGATTGCCATTTCCGAATCGCAGCGGGCTTCCAGTGCCGCGCGGATCTTGCCGACGCCCTCGGCGACGGTAATCAAGTCGGTGGATTTGCGGCCGAATTGGGCGGGCAGCAGGGTGTCTTCGATGGTCAGGGCCGCGATGCCGGCACGTTCCAGTTCAACAATGGTACGCATCACATTCAATGCATTGCCGTAGCCATGGTCGGCGTCGGCGATGACCGGTAACTGGGCGACACGCCCGATACGGGTGGCCTGCTCGGCGAACTCACTGAGGGTGATCAAGGCAAAGTCGGGGGCGCCCAGCACTTGTAACGATGCAACCGAACCTCCCAGGATGCCTACCTCAAACCCCAGGTCGGCGGCGATGCGCGCCGACATCGGATCGAAGACCGATGCGGTGTGATAGCAGGTTTTGGACGCGAACAGCTGGCGAAAATTGTGGCGCAAATCTTGATGAGACAGCCTGGACATATGAGTTCCACCAATGGAAATGGAAGGGCTTGAGCAAAAGTGTCAACGCCGAAGTTGTAAAAGGCTATCACGCTGGCGAGTCGAGAATGATGACGAATTTGCCGTGATTGCTGCCTTTTGGTGTGTGCCATTGTCTGTTTCAAGGTAAACGCGGGTATGTCTGGGGGATGTCGGCTTGGGTTGAGCGACCAACGGCACGCCAGGCAATTGAGGTGTTACGCCGCCACTGCCTGCTGCTGTTGTTTGAGCAAGGGGACGGCTCGAACAGAATCGCCGGGTCGCAATTGCAGGCGTTTGGCGGTGAGACGATCAACCACCAGACTGTGCCCTGATTGTCGTGCCCGGGCAGCAGTGATGCGACAGTTTTCCAGTCGGCGGTTGTGGATCAGCCACATCGGCGCCTGCTCGTCCGGGGCGCCCATGGCCAAATCAAGCAATTGACTGTCGCGCACGGTGCGAATGCCGGAGGTCGGGGCTTCGATGACCGGGCCGGCGTCGAAAATGTCGATATAACCTTTGTGGTCAAAACCCTCGTCGCTGAGGATTTTCAGTGCCGCTTCGCTGTTGGCGTGAGGTTTGCCGATCACGGCTTGAGCCTGTTCTGTGAGCAGACAGGTATAAATGGGTTGGCGTGGCATCAGTTCGGCGATGAACGATTTGTTGCCCAACCCGGACAGGTGATCGGCGTGGCTGAAATCCATCTGGAAAAAGTGGCGGCCCACGCTGTCCCAGAAGGGCGAACAGCCCTGTTCGTCGGCACTGCCGCGCAGCTCGGCGATGAGTTTGTCGCCAAACAGGCTCGGGAACTCCGCGACAAACAACAGGCGACTCAGGGATAGAAGGCGACCGTGGCTGCCCAGGCGCTGGTCGGGGCGCAGGAACAACGTGCGGAGTTCCGATTGCCCGGTCATTTCATTGCTCAGGAACAAGGTCGGAATGTGTCGCTGGATCCCCAGGTCCGGGGATGAGCTGACCGTCAGACCGACCCGATAGTTGTACCAGGGTTCGCGCAGGCCAACGGCTCCCGCCACGGCACTCACGCCCACCACTTGCTGATCGTCGTCTTCGAGTACGAACAGGTAATCCGCATCGGCACGTTCGACCTGCTCGGCGAACGTTCTTTTTGCCCATCGCAATCGGTAGTTCAGTCGTTCTTCGTCGGCCGGCAAAGTCGTCATCCCTCGACCCGCAAGCCGAACCAACGCGAGCAGGGCAGGCAGGTCGGTCACCTGGGCCGGTCGAACAATCATGATGCCGCTCCTGCTTCGGGTTTGTACGGGGATCGTTGTCGGGCACCGCACACAACGATGCTCACAGGGCAATCAACCGAACCTGACGGCCCTCGGTCACCTTCAACGCTGCACACATCGCGGCATCGAGGGTCACGGGTTTTCCGGGCAGGTAGTCCAGTTCTGCAATGATGACGCGAAAGTTCTCCAGCGAATCATTGCTGACCAGGTAACGCCCTCGAGCGTCGATGAACGCACCGGGGCTGGCCTGGGTGGTTTGGCTTTGGGCGATGGACCGTATGTTGCCCGTGCGGGCCAGCAGGGTTGGACCGCCGTCGAAAAGGTCGACGTAGTGATTGGTTTCGAATCCCTCGCGCTGAAGAATATCGAATGCTTCCTGGCCATCGGGGTGGATCCGGCCGATGCAGTCCTGCGCGGCTTGGGGCAGCATGGGCACGTAGATCGGATATTGCGGCATCAATTCGGCGAGGAACGCCCGGCTTTCCAGGCCACACAAGCGCTCCGCTTCGACGTAGGGCAGGTCGAAGAAGTGTTTGCCCACGGCATCCCAGAAGGGTGAATGTCCCTCATCGCTGCTGTAACCGACGATTTCGGTAATCACTGTGTCGCAAAAGCGCTGGGCATGGGCGGCAATGAACAGCAGGCGCGCTCGCGACAACAGTTCGGAGGCGGCCGTTCCTGTCCATGCGCCATCGATGTGAAAACCGCGCAGCAATGTGTGGCCACTGAGGTCCTGGCACAGCGACAACGCCGGCACGCCGTGCTCGATGTTCAACTCCCGCGAGGCACTATTGAAGTGGCGATTGCGCAGGCTGTAGAACGGTTCGTCGAACCCGGCAGTCGCCAGAATCTCCGAACATCCGATCAGAGACCGGTTTGTCAGGTCCTCGAGTACGAAGAAATAATTCTCCGGCCCGGGGTTCTGCACGTTTTGCTCGAAAGATGTGCAGGAATCGAGGATTTTATCGCGCAAACGCTCGCTGTCGTCCGGCAAGGACGTGACGCCCACCAGGCTTTCGCGAGCAAGGCGCTGCAACTGGGGCAGGTCGGTTAACTGCACTGGGCGCAAGACCAGCATGGATGCACTCCTGTCTCAAAGGGCTGGGTGACGGGGCACCAAGCCTGACAATCACTGTCGGTTTTCCACGCATTTTTTCGGCGGTAGCCTTGTAAGGCGACGCTCTTTTTTGTTCGTTACCGGGTATGACTACACGCATCACCGTGCCCGCTCCAGACCCTGCCATGGGGCTCATCAGGGTGAATGGATCTTGCGTTCGTGTGGGTCAGGTTCCAGACCGGAAACGATGTTCGGGTCTGGCAAAACAAGGCATCCGGGCTCCTGCTGGATGTGGGCTATCGGTAATCCGTTGAAAGCAGTATTTATTTAAGCCGCACTGCATGTCTAGTTAATTTTCGTGCGGGATTTCAACGTCCAGTGACGATTTTTGATCGATGCGCATCGGGGCTTCAGGTAAGTCGATCAGGCTTGTAGGCAAACGCCCAAAGAGCAGTCAGAGATGGCTGATCCTGTAGCATGAAAGGCATCCGGCCATTACCCATTTCAAGTCAAAGGAAACAACCCCGATGCCGACTCTTACGGCACAATTGCCTCTGGCTGGCGATTAAACGCCGTTTATCCTTCCCACCCGACAGAGAAACCCCGCGTGAAGGCGACTCGTTTGACCCTGATGTGCCATGCACGAACTGTCGCACAAAAACTTGCGCGGTTTCCTACAAACGAGCCGCTGGAGATGGATTGGCAATCGGCGCGGGCTTCGCGCAGTTCTCAATTCAAGGGTGCGCCGAAGCTGTTATGCGGGCCGGAGTTGCGCACCCGACAAACCGCCGAATTGTTCGGCAGTACGATGGAGGTGGTCGCAGCCCTGAGAGATTGCGATTTCGGGCGCTGGTGCGGTGCAAGCATCAATGACGTGCAAACATCCGAACCTGAATTATTGCAGGGCTGGATTGCCGACCCGCATGCGGCCCCGCATGGTGGTGAGTCGGTGGCCCAGGTCTGTAGGCGCACCGCTGAGTGGCTGACGACGCTGCAAGCAACACCAGGGCATTTCATCGCCGTTACCCATCCGTTTGTCATTCGTGCCGCGCTGAGTCACGTCCTGCAGAGCCCGGCCTACAACCTGATCGATGTCGAGCCGCTGTCGTCCATCGAGTTGCGGTTCAATGGTTGCTGGCGCTTGCGGCTGCCGGGCACTGATCCTGAAGGGGTGTCTTGATGAAAAAGATAATGGTCATCGGCATCGGTGCCGGCAACCCTGATTACATCACCGTGCAAGCGGTCAAGGCGCTGAATCGGGTCGATGTGTTTTTCCTCATGGACAAGGGCCGGAGCAAAGACAAACTGATCGACCTGCGCCGCGACATTTGTGAGCGTTACATCAGCCATCGCGATTACCGCTTTGTCGAAGCGCCGGTTGCGGAACGCGAGCGTGGCGATGTTGACTACACTTGCAGCGTCAATGAGCTGAACCTGGTCAAGCAGCGTACCTTCGAGCGCCTGATCAATGAGCAAATGACGGACGGCCAGTGCGGCGGGTTCCTGGTATGGGGTGACCCGGCACTTTACGACAGCACCCTGCGAATCCTGCAGGCCATTCTCGCGGCAGGCACCTGCGCTTTCGAATACGAGGTGATTCCCGGCATCACCAGCGTTCAGGCGCTGGCGGCGCAGCACAAAGTGACGCTCAATCAGATCGGTCGTCCGGTTGAAATCACCACTGGCCGGCGACTGGCCGCGGGGCAGGTGAGCGACGCCGATAGCCTGGTGGTGATGCTCGATGCCCAGGACGCCTACCAACAGGTAGCGGATCAGGACACGCAGATTTATTGGGGGGCCTACCTGGGGACACCCGATGAAATCCTGATCAGCGGCAAGCTCAGGGACGTCGCGGATGAGATTGAGCGGGTCCGCAAGGCGGCCCGACAGGCCAATGGCTGGATCATGGATACCTATTTGTTGCACAAGCCCTGAGTCCGGGCGGCACGTTTTAAAAAAAAGCACGTACATGCAATTTTTTCCTTCCCGTCATCGGCAACATTGAAGTCCTTTCAACATTGTTACGTCGGAGACCTTCGTCATGTCTGAAATCCAGTCCCGGAGCACACAGACACCTGGGTTCGATGAAGTTGTCACGTTGATCGTCAAGCATCGGATCAAGGCCGGTTCCGAAGTGCCGTATGAAGCCTGGCTGCGCAACATCGTCAAGGTTGCCGGGCAAAGCGTGGGGCACCTGGGGGTGGATGTGGTGCGTGGCAAAAGCGCGGGTCTCGACACGTACACCTGCGTGCTGCGCTTTTGCTCCACTGAGGCGATGCAGCGCTGGCTCGATTCGCCGCAGCGCCAGGCGCTGGTCGACGAAGCTGCGCCGATGCTCGCTGATGGCGACCAGACCGAGGTCAACCCGGTCAACGAGTTCTGGTTTACCCCGCAGACTGAAACCGGCTCGCCTGCACCGCGCTGGAAGCAGGCGGTGGTCACGCTGCTGGTGATCCTGCCGCACACGCTGTTGGTACCGCTGCTTTGGGGGCCGTTGCTGCAGCTCAACGCTTTTCTTTCCAATTACGTGGTCGCCACGTTCCTGATCACCCTGACCATCGTGCTGTCAGTGGTGTACGTCTTCATGCCGCTCGCCACGCGCCTGTTTGCGCCCTGGCTGGAAGCCGGCCAGTCCCCTGCCAAATTGCCTTAAGGAACTGCGATGAACGCCGATCTGATTCTGTTCAATGGCCAATTTCATACGGTCGACCGCGAGAATCCGCACGCCAGTGCGGTTGCGATCAGTGACGGTCGCTTTGTAGCGGTCGGCAGCGATGCCCAGGCCATGGCGTTACGCGGTCCGGTCACGCAAGTGATCGACCTCAAGGGCCGTTGCGTGATTCCCGGTCTCAATGACTCGCACTTGCACTTGATCCGCGGGGGCCTGAACTACAACCTTGAATTGCGCTGGGAAGGTGTGCCCTCGCTGGCCGACGCCTTGCGCATGCTCAAGGAGCAAGCCGATCGCACACCAACACCGCAGTGGGTGCGCGTGGTGGGTGGCTGGAACGAGTTTCAGTTTGCCGAAAAACGCATGCCGACCCTTGATGAAATCAATCAGGCCGCGCCGGACACACCGGTGTTCGTCCTGCATTTGTATGATCGGGCCTTGCTCAACCGGGCCGCGCTGCGGGTAGCCGGGTACACCCGCGACACGCCGAACCCGCCGGGCGGCGAAATCGTTCGCGACGCTAACGGCAACCCCACCGGCATGCTGGTGGCACGTCCCAACGCGATGATTCTCTACTCGACCCTGGCCAAGGGGCCGAAGTTGCCGCTGGAGTATCAGGTCAACTCGACGCGGCAGTTCATGCGCGAACTCAATCGTCTGGGCCTGACCAGTGCCATCGACGCCGGCGGTGGTTTCCAGAATTATCCCGACGATTATCAGGTGATCGAACAGTTGGCCAAGGATGAGCAACTGACCGTGCGCATCGCCTACAACCTGTTTACCCAGAAACCCAAAGAAGAGCTGGCCGACTTCCAGAACTGGACCGGTAGCGTCAAATTGCACCAGGGCGATGACTTCCTGCGTCACAACGGCGCCGGGGAAATGCTGGTGTTCTCGGCGGCAGACTTCGAAGACTTTCTCGAACCGCGCCCGGACCTGCCGCAGAGCATGGAGGACGAGCTGGAGCCGGTGGTGCGCCACCTCGTCGAACAGCGCTGGCCGTTCCGTCTGCATGCCACCTACAACGAATCCATCAGTCGCATGCTCGATGTGTTCGAGAAGGTCAACCGCGACATTCCGTTCAATGGCCTGCCCTGGTTTTTCGATCACGCCGAAACCATTACCCCGCAGAACATCGAGCGGGTGAGGGCGCTGGGCGGCGGCATTGCGATTCAGGATCGCATGGCGTTCCAGGGTGAGTATTTTGTCGAGCGTTATGGGGCCAAAGCGGCCGAAGCCACCCCGCCGATCAAACGCATGCTCGCTGAAGGTGTGCCGGTAGGCGCGGGCACCGATGCCACGCGCGTGTCGAGCTACAATCCATGGACCTCGTTGTACTGGATGGTCAGCGCACGCACCGTCGGCGGTATGGCGCTGCATGCCGAAGGCCTGTCGCGCCAGACTGCGCTGGAACTGTTCACCCATGGCAGCGCCTGGTTCTCGTCCGAGCAGGGCAAGAAGGGCCAGATCAAGGTCGGACAGCTGGCCGATATCGCGGCGTTGAGCGCGGACTTTTTCAGTGTCGACGAAGAAGCGATCAAATGGATCGAGTCGGTGCTGACCGTGGTCGGCGGCAAAGTGGTGTACGCCGCCGGCGACTTCGAAAAACTTGGCCCGGCCAGTGTGCCGGTGCTGCCGGATTGGTCGCCGGTGGTGAAGGTGCCGGGCCATTGGCGGCCGGCCTCACCCCTGCAAGCGCAGGTTCATCAGTGCAGCGGTCCGTGTGCGGTGCATTCCCACAGCCATGAACGGGCGCGCCTGTCGAATGCGCCGGTCAGCGACTTTGCCGGTTTCTGGGGCGCCTTCGGCTGCTCGTGTTTTGCTTTCTGACGAACACCCAAAAGACATTCATCCACCGAGGAGTTACCCATGAGCAACGTTCCCTACAAACGCCTGAATAAAGACGATGCCGTTGTGCTGTTGGTCGATCACCAGACAGGTCTGATCTCGCTGGTGCAGGATTTTTCGCCTAATGAGTTCAAGAACAACGTACTGGCCCTGGGTGACATCGCCAAATTCTTCAACTTGCCGACCATCCTCACCACCAGTTTCGACAGCGGCCCGAACGGCCCGATCGTGCCGGAGCTCAAGGCGCAGTTCCCTGACGCGCCGTTCATTGCGCGCCCAGGCCAGATCAACGCCTGGGACAACGAAGACTTCGTCAAGGCAGTGAAGGCTACCGGGCGCAAGCAACTGATCATTGCCGGTGTGGTGACCGACGTGTGCGTGGCGTTCCCGACGCTGTCCGCACTGGCCGAAGGCTTTGACGTGTTCGTGGTGACCGATGCTTCCGGCACCTTCAACACCACCGTGCAACAAGCCGCCTGGGCGCGCATGTCGGCGGCCGGTGCACAGCTGCTGAACTGGTTCTCCGTGGCCTGCGAACTGCAGGGCGACTGGCGCAACGACATGGAAGGCCTGGCCAACCTGCTTTCCGAACGCATCCCGAACTACCGCAACCTGATCAACAGCTACACCACGTTTACCGCCAAGTAAGCAAAACCCTGTAGGAGCGAGCAGGCTCGCTCCTACAGAAAAGCCGTTGGCAGACTGACCTTGGTATAAAGTACCGGACCGTCAACCAAGGCGTGACAATGAACCCGTTCGAAGACATGCGTATTTTTTGCCAGGTCATGGATTCTGGCAGTTTCACCGCGGCGGCCGATCAGTTGGGCCTGTCCAAGCAATTCGTCAGCCGCCGTTTGATGCAGCTCGAAGAACGCCTTGGCGTGCGTCTGCTCAATCGCTCGACCCGGCGCCTGGACGTCACACCTCTGGGCCAGAGCTACTACGAATCTGCCCTTCGCCTGCTCGCCGAAGTCGAGCAAGTGGAGCAGGGCATTGCCGGGCAAACCACCGAGCCGCGCGGCACTGTCCGCGTCAGCGCTCCGCTGTCGTTCGCCTTGGCGCATCTGGGCTGGCTGCTGCCGGAGTTTTTGCAGCGCTATCGTGACGTTACCGTAGAAATGGATTTAAGCGACCGGCCGGTTGATCTGCTCGGTGAAGGCTACGACCTGGCATTGCGCATCGGTACGCTGGAAGATTCGACGCTCATTGCCCGACGCATCGCTTCGATCGAGCGGGTGTATTGCGCCAGTCCGGCCTATTTGGCCGAGCGCGGCACACCGGTCAAACCTGAAGATTTGCTCAACCATGATTGCCTGCCCTATGGCCACGGCCGACAGGTGCAATGGCGATTCAACGGACAGGGCAGGCCACTGGCCGTCAATGTCACCGGGCGGATGCGGGTCAATAACGGAGAGTTGCTCAGGGACGCGGCGATTGCCGGGATGGGGATTACCTATTTGCCTGCATTCATCGTCGGTTCGGCGCTGCAGGATGGCAGGCTGGTGCCGGTGCTCGATGAGTTTCGACCGCAGCCACTGACGCTATCGGCGGTGTATCCACAGCATCGCCAGGCGTCGCGGCCGGTGCAGGCGTTGATCGGGTTTCTGCGCGAGCGGCTGGATACTGAAGATTCACGTGATCCCCTGTAGGAGCAAAGCTTGCTCGCGATAACGATGTGTCAATCAACATCACCGTTGAGTGGACCACCGCAATCGCGAGCAAGCTTCGCTCCTACAAGGTTCAGTGCAAGTCAGTTCATGCGTTTGTCATCTCCGGGCTCACCGGCCGCATGCAGGCCGCGATCATCGCCCACTTCCCCGGCCCGACGAATACCGCGGTCATCGCCGATCTCGCCTGAACGATGAACGCCATTGTCATCACCCGAGCGATGCACGCCGTTGTCGTCACCTGAGCGGTGTACACCATTGTCATCACCAGAACGGTGAACGCCATTGTCATCGCCCGAACGATGGACGCCGTGATCGTCACCTGGTTCGGAATGGGTGCCGCTGCGCCCTGAGTTCGAAGCCGTGCTGCCGGAGTGTCCCGAGCCGTGGCTACCGCTGTGACCGCTACCGGCGCTGTCTCCACCATGACCACTGCCGCTTGAGCCGCCGCTGTGACCGCCGCCACTACCACCATCTCTTGCCTGAGCGCTTGATACCCCGGAAAAGCTGTCCGGGATCAGTACGGTAGACGCCGACAAAACCGCGCCAATAGCTACTGCCAGTAAAAGCTTGTTGATGTGCATGTCGTTCTCCGTCTTCTTGTTCAGATTGGAGCGTGGATGAACATTGCAACGTGCTGCCATATTCAGAAGGGGAACACGCCAGTGCGGCGATTTATTCAGTCACTCCGTCGACAAACCAGGGAACGGGCCTACAGGCCCGTTCCAGAGGGGTCAGTGAATGCTCGAGGCCAACTCGAAAATCGGGATGTACATCAAAATCACGATCACCCCGATCAACAAACCGATGAACGTCATGAGCAACGGCTCGAACAGCCGCACGAACCACTCGATCCAGCGGCTGATTTCTTCGTCGTAGAAGTCGGCACTGCGCTCCATCATCTGGCCGAGGTTGCCGGATTGTTCCCCGGCACGCAGCAAACGCAGGGACACCGGCGTTACCAGGTGGTTCAGTTCCAGCGCCGCCGACAATGATTGCCCTTCGCGCACTCGCTCGCAGGCCTGGTCCAGGCGTACGCGGGAGGCGGGAGTCAGCAGATTGCGGACCATGCCCATGGCGGTGACGAGGGGAATGCCGCCCTGTAGCAGAATGCCCAGCGAGCGGTAGAAACGGGCCAACTCATACATGAAGATGCGCTGATGTACCGCCGGGAGCTTTTCGATCAGGCGATCCAGCCCTCGGCGAAAGGACGGCTGGCGCTGGAGCAGGGCGAGGGCGACGATGAAGGCCATGAAAGTACCAAAGAATTCGCCCTGATGTGCGTGCAGGAACATGCCGCTGCTCATGAGGATCTGTGACAACCAAGGCAGGTTTGAGCCCAGCCCTTCGAACACCAGGCTGAAGCGCGGCACCACATAACCCATCAGGAACAACACCACGCCGCCGCCCACCACCAACAACAGCAGGGGGTAGATCGACGCACTGATGATCTTTTGGCGAACCTCGTCCATGCGTTGCCGATAACTGACATAGCGGCCCAGGGCTTCGCCCACGGCACCGGTTTTCTCGCTGGACTGAACCAGCGCCACATACAGTGGCGGGAAAACCGCCGACAACTGGCCCAATGCCTGAGAGAACGATTTGCCTTCGTAAAGCAGGCGCACCAACTCGCTCAGGGTTTTACGGGCCTGTGGCGCGGACTCTTTTTCCGCCAGGCTTTCCAGCGCGTCGATCAGCGGCAGGCCGGCATTGAGCAGCGTGGTCAGTTCCTGGCTGAACAACACCAGGTTAAAGGTTTCGCGCTGCTTGAGGCGCAAGGCCCGCCAATGGCGCTCGGCGCGCAGGCTGACCACCCGCAGGCCCTGGTCTTCGGCGATGCGTCGCGCTTCGCTGTGCCCCGGCGCTTCCACGGTCATCGTGACCACACCGGCCTTGCCCACTGCTTTGAGGTGAAAGCGCATGGTCGCCATGTCCGTCATTGCCAACTGGTGACTTCGGCGTTTTCGCCTTCGCCGCCGGGCTGGCCATCCTTGCCCATCGACAACAGGTCGTACTCGCCATTTTCGCCGGGATAGCGGTAGGTGTAGTTACGGCCCCAAGGGTCCTGCGGCAACTTTTTCTGCAAGTACGGGCCGGTCCAGCGGGTTTCATCGCTGGGCGCGCTGACGAGTGCCTGCAAGCCCTGTTCGGTCGAAGGGTAGTGGCCGACCTCCAGGCGATAAAGATCAAGGGCTTTGCCCAGGCCTTCTATTTGCGCCTTGGCGACTTTCACTTCGGAACGCCCCAGTTGAGCGAAATACTTCGGCGCGACGATGCCGGCCAGGAGCCCAAGCACCACCAGCACCACCAACAGTTCAAGCAATGTGAACCCGCGTTGAGCACGCGGGGCAGAGACACGCGAACACTGTTTCATGATGACCTCACACAGTCGGCAGAAGGGTCGCAACATGGGCTTATGCAATTGCCATGCAAAGGTCTGCCCGAGGTCTGCCTTCCTTCTGCAACCCCCGTAATACGGCCTCTCGCGCTTTCGGCACAGTGCTTGCGTATGGCTGATAAACGTCCGGCCATTGGGGCATTACCCCCATTTTTCGGGGCCGGGCAGGGGAGACAGAACCATGAAGAATCTCACCACAGCAATGCTCGGTTTGTTGCTGCTGACCGGCACCGTACAGGCTGATGTATTCGTCTCCGTGGACGCCAAGGGCAACTTTGTCCTGTCCAACGTCCACCGCCCCGGGCGCCAGTATGAACGGGTGATTCGTGAAGCCGAGGCGGCCGTTGTCAGCCTCGATCAGCAACCGCAAATGATCGCCGCCCGCCCCTATGCCGAACTGGTGGCGGCGGCGGCCACGGACAACCAGCTGCCGGCGGCGCTGTTGCACGCGGTGATCCAGACCGAGTCCAGCTACAACGCCAGCGCCGTATCGCCCAAGGGCGCCGGTGGGCTGATGCAGTTGATGCCCGACACGGCCCGGGAAATGGGGGTCAAGGATGTCTATGACCCCAAGGCCAACATCCAGGGCGGCGCCCGCTATCTCAAACGCCTGATGACGCTGTTCGACAACGACATCGCCCTTGCCGTCGCGGCCTACAACGCCGGCCCGCAAGCGGTGCTCAGCCGTGGCGGGGTGATCCCGCCGTTCGCCGAAACCCAACGTTATGTGCCCAGTGTCTTGCGCCAGTACCGGCGTTTGCAGGGGCTGGCAGCGGATGCGCCGCTATGAGCGAAACCCCCGGGACGGTTTTCCCCGACATTGGGGCATGGTGGCCCCGGCGAAAAAGTGGGGAATAACTGGGTGATTTCCCCCGTTGGATCAAGTGACAAACGCAAGGGACTGAAAAACAAAAGAATTTTTTATGGCATGCAGATTGCTGAAGGGGATTTGTCGAGAACTATTCCCTGTGAGCACCCACAGTGAGGCCCGAGATCATGTCCGGCATTTACCGCGTTCCACACATAATTCCCTGGTTGCTGTTGCTCGCTTCGATGCTGGGCATCGAGTTTGCCGAAGCGGCTGCGCGCTGTGAACGTAACCTGGTGGCCAACGTCGTGGCGCTGGACCAGCCCCTGATGTTCAACCGCCTGGGTGCGCAAAACGTCAATGGCATGATGTTCGCCCTGCGTCGCGATGTGGTCGATGACCATGACGTTTCATTGGCCCAGGGCGGCGCGGCGGTGCCGGGCAAGGTGTCACTGCGGCCTGACAAACGCCCGCGTCCGCTGGTATTGCGGGTCGCCGCCGGTGACTGCCTGACCATCAATCTGCAAAACCTGCTGGCCTATCAGGCCAACCCCGGTTCTCACGAAAGTGGCGAGGGCGAGGAAGAAGAGGGCAGCGGGAATCCTGGCAACACCGATCAATTCAAAGTCGACGAACAGGTCGCCGACCGCCATGTGGGCTTTCAGGTCAATGGCATGCAGGCGGTCAACAGCATTGATGACATCGCCTCTTTCACCGGGCGCAACGCCAACACCCTGATCGCGCCCGGCGCTACCCGCTCCTATACCTTGTACGCCGAGCGTGAGGGGGTGTTCGCGGCCAGTAGCCGTGGCGCGACCTTCGGTGGTGAAGGCGCGGCCGGCAACGTCGCCAATGGTCTGTTCGGTCAAGTGGTCGTGGTACCCAAGGGCGGTCGCACCTATCGCAATACCGTGACTGAAGAAGAGATGCGCCTGGCCAGTACCGGGCGCACCCCGACCGGCCAGCCGATCGTCGACTACCAGGCGCGCTACCCGCAGCGCGAGCCATGGATCCGTGAAGGCAAGGCCGGCACACCGATCATCAATATGGTCGACGGTAATGAAATCATTTCCAGCGAGAGCGACGCGATCGTGATGGGCAGCAACGCCGATGGCAGTTTCCCGCCCTCGACCTATGCGCTGGAAGCCGTTGGCAAGCGCAACCCGGCGATCCCCAACCGCCTGGAGCCGTTCCGCGATTTTGCCTCGCAATTCCAGGATGAAACCGCCGCGACCCAGGCCTTTCCCGCTTACTGGGCCGACCCGGTGATGGCCCACGTGCTGGAGCCGACCCGCGATTCGTTCATGATCAACTATGGTTCCGGTGGCATGGGGGCTGAAGTCGTGGCGAACCGTCTGGGTGTCGGGCCGATGCATGATTGCCTGTCCTGTGCCTATGAAGAATTCTTCCTCAGTTCCCACACCGTGGGCGACGTGGCCATGCTGGTGGACGTACCGGCCAACGCCGGCCTGGAAGGCATCACCCCCGGTCAAACACCGAACGCCGATCAGATCGGGGTCAAGGCCACCATGGCGCTGTACCCGTCCGAGCCATCCAACGTCAACCACAGCTACATCGGTGACTTCGTCAAATTCCGCAACACCCACAATGGCCACGAGCAGCACATTTTCCACCTGCACGGGCATCAGTGGCTGTTCAACCCCAATGACGACAACTCGGACTACGTGGATGCCCAGGGCATCGGCCCAGGTGCCGGCTACACCTATGAGATCGCCAACGGCGGTTCGGGCAACCGTAACCGGGTCGCAGGCGATGCGATTTATCACTGCCACTTCTACCCGCACTTTGCCCAGGGCATGTGGGCCATGTGGCGTGTGCATGATGTGTTTGAAGAAGGCACCAAACTCGAAGTGTCGCAACAGGGCGCCGATGGTTTCCACAGCGAACCCTACGCCCTGCGCAGCGGCAAACCTGCGGCAGGTGCACGGGCCTTGCCCGATGGTGAAATTGTTGCCGGCACGCCAATCCCGGCCGTGGTGCCACTGCCCGGCAAAGCCATGGCGCCGATGCCTGGCAAAGTCGCGGTTGTGCCGAAAATCGGCGAAACCCTGGTGGCCGCCAACGATGATGACGATGAAGTAGAAGGCGACGACGGCGAGCACGGCGGTAGCGACGGCGCGCAAGCCATCGGTTCGCTGGCCCTGGTCGATCGCAGCGAAGCCAACCGCAACCCTGATGGCACCCTGAAAAATCCTGGCTATCCGTTCTGGATCGGCGGCATGGAAAGCTCGGTCGGCCAACGCCCGCCGACTCCGCCGCTGGACATGCTCGACGCCGCCACGGCACAGAGCCTGAAGTCTTCGGGCAATGCCTTGTGGGCCAACCTCGACCCTAATCAGTCCGGTGGCTGGGACGGTGGCCTGGGACGTCATTCGCTGGACGGTTTTTCCGCTGGCGGCGAGGCTGAGACCGTGACTACATCCCTGGATTTCTCCAAGGAAGTCAAACGTGCCAAACCGCTGTACTTGCCAGAAGAGGGCACGGAAGTCGAACAGGCAGCCATGGCCTTCCATGCGAAAAAAGACCACCCAAGCTACGCCTTGCTGCCGGGCAACCAGATCGTGGCGCGTAATTTCCGCACCAACGGCGCTTTGCCGGTGGCCGGCGCGCCGTACTACGAACCCTGCATGGATGACCGGCAAAAACGCCTGACCAGCAGCGCCGGCACCGGTGAGTTCGCCAGTGGCGAGCGCCTCGACGGCATGTCCTTCATCGGCGCCTCGACGTTTACTGCCGATCGTCCTCGGGTCTACAAAGCGGCGAACATCCAGTTCGACGCCGTGTACAACAAGGTCGGCTATCACTTCCCGCAAGCGCGCATCCTGGCGCTGTGGGAAGACGCCTGGCCGGTGATCACCAAGCAGCGTCCGCCAGAGCCTCTGGTGATGCGCATGAACACCTTCGACTGCGTGCAGTACCAGCAAACCAACCTGGTGCCGGCTGTCTACGAGATGGACGATTATCAAGTGCGCACGCCGACCGACGTGATCGGCCAGCACATTCACTTGCCCAAGTGGGACCTGACCGCCGCAGACGGCTCGGCCAACGGCTGGAACTACGAGGACGGCGTACTTTCCCCCGGCGCCGTTCAAGAGCGCATCCTCGCCATCCGTGAGTTCAACCAGTGCGAAGGCACCGATCCGCGTGACGGCACCCCGGCGTGTCCGAAAGCCAAGAACCACCCGTTCTTCGGCCAATTCGGCCGGGCCGACTGGGTGGGAGCGCGGACGGCCATGCAACGCTGGTTTGTCGACCCCGTGGTCAACGCCAAGGGCGTGGACCGTGGCCTTGGCACCATCTTCACCCACGACCACCTCGGCCCATCGACGCACCAGCAGATTGGCCTGTACGCCACCGTGCTCGCTGAACCGGCAGGCTCGACCTGGTTCCATGCCGAAACCGGCGAGCCGTTGTACAGCGGTGCGCGGCAGGACGGCGGGCCGACATCATGGCAAGCGGTAATCTCTACCGGCGACCTGGACGGCGACGGCAAGAACGACAGCTTCCGTGAGTTCTTCCTCGAGTACAGCGACTTCCAGCACGCCTATGAAGCCGGTGTGTACGTGGGCGCCGGGCCGGACGGTAAACCGGATGCGCAAAGCTTCCCGGCCACCGCCGACAGCTTCCGCTATGCGATCAACCCGCCCGTGCGTAACAACGCCAGCACCTTGCTGGACGGCATTATCGAAGTGCAGGGTGGAATGGTGCCTGGCTGCCCGAGCCGGCCATGCCCACAAGCGATCTCGGTGGATGACCCGGGCATGTTCGTGGTCAATTACCGCAACGAACCGCTGGCCCTGCGGGTGTACGACCCGAACAAGGTCGGCCCGGACGGCAAGCGCGGCATGCAGGCCGACGGCCTCGGCGGCGACCTGGCGTACGCCATGCAAAGCCGTACCGACCGTGCGATCCCGGCGATGAACCTGGCACCGAACCTGATCACCGCAGCCACCGGCCCGACGGGCGGCACCACGCTGTTCCCGCCGCACATCAACAAGGGCGGTGCCGAGCCTGGCGATCCGTTCACCCCGATGCTGCGGACCTACACCGGCGACAACGTGCGGCTGCGGGTGCATGCCGGCGGTCACGAAGAGGAGCACAACGTCACCCTGCACGGCGTGAAGTGGTTGCAGAGCGGCTCCGGTTTCGGCACCAGCTCCAACTCCGGCTGGCGCGCGTCGCAGATGATCGGCATCTCCGAGCAAATGGGCTTCATTGCGCCGGTATCGATGCTGTCCAGTTCGGCGGCGACCACGGGTGACTACCTGTACTCGATGGATGCGTCGATCGAAGGCTACTGGAGCGGCATCTGGGGTGTCATGCGCAACTACACGGCGCAACGCAGCGATCTGTTCCCGTTGCCGAACAATGCGAAACCGACCGGCATGCGCAACACCGTGGCGTTCGAGGGCATCTGCCCACGCTATGGCGCCAACCCCAATGGCATTGGCACTCGGCCAACCCCGCAACGCAACTATGAAGTGGTTGCGGCGCTGGCCAACGACATTCTCACCAATCCGTTGGGCTTGACCATCGGTGATCCGGCGGGGCTCGGCCAACATGTCGGCGGGCCGTTGAATCCGGCGGGCGGCACCCTGGTGTTCAACTCGCGGCCGGTGAGCATTCCTCAAGTCACCGTGGTCGACCCCGAAGATGGTGAAACCATCACCATCGGCGGGCAAAGTGGGCCGCTGCATGACCCGACCGCGATCCTTTACGTGCGCAAGGCTGACCTCGACCCAACCACTGGCAAGCTCAAACCCGGTGTGCCTGTCGAACCCCTTGTGCTGCGCGCAGCGGCCGGTGACTGCATCAACATCACCCTGGAAAACCGTCTGCCAAGCGTCATGCCGGACCTGACCCAGACCGCCGTGATGCAAGGTATGGTCAAACGGGATCGCAACAGCGGCACCGGTTCGACCACCTTCAGCAACAACCTGATGCGGCCGTCGAGCCACGTGGGTCTGCACGCGCAGTTGCTGGCGTACGACATCACCAAATCCGATGGCACCAACGTCGGCGCCAACCCGACCCAGACCGTGCCGCCGCGTGTCGGCAGCAGCGGTGCCTACCCGACCCGTACCTATCAGTACTACGCCGGGCACCTGGAGCGTGAAGGCAAACCGATCACTCAACTGGGGCGCAATGTCGACAACATCAACGCCACGGCGGTGGAGTTCGGCGGGTTGAATTTCACCCCGGCGGATGTGATCAAGCAGTCGCAAAAAGGCTTGGCCGCTGCGATGAGCATCCTGCCGATGGGTGCCACCTGGGTTGACGACACGCGCAAAGTGAATGCGACGGTTACTGCGCCAGGGCAAACCACCTATCGTGACTTTGCGATGGTCTGGCAGAAAGCCTTGAACACTCGCTGGGCCAACGGTCGGCCGGTGGAGGGGATTGCTGCAGAAGGGTTCGGCGTACCGACCGATCCGCAGGACAACTCCAGCATGGCCATCAACTACAAGACCGAACCGATGTGGTACCGCTTCGGCCTGGCCCCGGATGCACCGTTCGGGCATGCCGATGGTGCGGGCTACGGCGACATGGTGAATGCGCACATGGCGTACAGCAATGCGCTGGTGGGCGGTGATCCGCAAACGCCGGTGCTGTACGCCAAGCCGGGGCAGCCGTTCCGTACGCACATCCTGATGCCTACCGGCGGCAGTCGCGGCACGACGTTCCAGCTTGACGGTCACGTCTGGTCGACCAACCCGTTCCTGTCGGAGAAGAGCGATACCGGTGGCTATCCAATGGGCACTCCAGGCGTGGGGTCGGTGAAGTTCGGCTACAACCCGATGTCGATGTACATCGGCGCTCGGGAAAGTGTGCTGCCGGCTGCTCACTTCAGCTTCATGTTGCCGAGTGCCGGTGGCGTCAACGCGATACCGGGTGACTACCTGTTCCGCGACTACGGTGCCTATGGCAACACGTCCGGGTTGTGGGGGTTGTTGCGGGTAACCAACGAGCCGGAGCCGGCGCCTGCGCCGTGAGCGAGAGAGGGAGCAAGAAATGACAACCTGTGGCGAGGGAGCTTGCTCCCGCTTGAGTGCAAAGCACTCACAAAATCTGCATTGACTGCAAACGTTTTGGGGCCGCTGCGCAGCCCGGCGGGAGCAAGCTCCCTCGCCACAAGGGTAGGTAGGCTGGATAGGCAGACAAGGATCTGAAGGGGAGTTTGTCATGAGCAGGACCATCATGTTGGCCAGTTGTGCGCTCGCTGTCGCAGGGGCATTGATCTGGTTCGGGGTATCGCGCACGACGCCACCGACCCTGCTCAGCGAAGTGGCGCTGCCCGATACCTGGACCGGCCAGACGCTTGAGCGAGACGGCGTCTCGGTGGCCTTGCAGGTACGGCCGCTGGCCGATGATGGCGTATTGCGTGAGGGTGAGTTCGCCGACGTGCAATTTCGCGTGACCGACAAGGCTTCCGGCCAACCGCTTTCGGGCGTCGCCCCCGGTGCCTGGCTGGACCCGGAAGCCGTGGCCGCCGACAAGGCCCAGGGCCGCGATCAGAGCTGCAAGGCCCGGGTCGGTGTGTTCCTCAAGTCGAACATCGGCGCGCGACCACTGCTCGACCTCAACAGCTACTTCCTGTTGGTGATGAACCGCGACGCCAGCGTTTCGGTGGTCGATCCGTCGGTGTCGGTGGGCGGCATCACCAGTACCATGGCCCGCATTGATATCAAGCAACCGCCGATGGACTGGGTCACCCCCCGGGACAACAAGCGGGTGTTTGTCTCGATGCCGGCCGCCAGTGAAGTCGCAGTGATCGACAGCGAACGATTCAAAGTGGTCGACTCAGTCGCGGCCGGCAGCAACCCGGTGCGCGTGGCCCTGCAACCGGACGAGCGCCTGCTGTGGGTCGGCAACAATGCCAAGGATGCGGAGCAATCCGGGGTCACGGTGATCGATACCCGCAGCCTCAAGACCCTCAAGCATTTGCCCACCGGTGGCGGCCATCATGAAATCGCCTTCAGCAAGGACAGTCGCTTTGCGTTCGTCACCAACCGCGACGACGGCACCGTCAGCATTATCGACATCGCCAGCCTGAGCATCATCAAACAGCTCAAGACCGGCTCGCACCCGTTGTCGGTGGTGTATTCGCCGCTGTCCGGCGCAGCCTATGTCGCCGATGGCAAGGACGGCACGGTGACCGTGGTCGATGCCAGCAGCCAGTCGGTGCGCCGGGTGATCAAGCTGAAGCAGGGGCTCGGCCCGATGGGTTTCAGCGCGGATGGCCGTTTCGGCATCGTGCTCAACACCCTGGAGAACCAGGCCTCGGTGATCGATGCGGCCAACGACGCGCTGATCCATGAAATGGATGTATCCGCCGAGCCCTATCAAGTGGTGTTCACCAAGGCCTACGCCTATGTCCGCGGACTGGCTTCGCCGAAGGTGACGATGATCAACCTGGCCTCCCTGGGCGAAGGCCGCAAGCCGATCACCCAGGGTTTCGAAGCCGGACCGCAGCCGCCACGGCTGGCCGGTGACCTGCCACTGGCGGCGAGCCTGGCGGTGTCGCGGGACGACAACGCGGTGTTTGTGGTCAACCCGACCGACAACACCACGTACTTCTACGCCGAAGGCATGAACGCACCGATGTCCGGCTACCCCAACCGCGGGCAAGTGGCGCGGGCGGCGATGGTCATTGACCGCAGCCTGCGCGAGGTCGAGCCGGGGCTGTACAGCGCGCGGATCCAGTTGCCAGCGGCAGGGCGCTTCGACGTGGCGTTCCTGCTCAATCAGCCGAACATCATCCATTGCTTCAACACCGTCGTGCAGGCCAACCCGGCGCTCACTCAATCAATGGGCGCCGCGAAGGTGGAGTTCCTGCTCGACAAAACCACTGCCGCACTGGGTAGCCCCTACGTTGTGCGTTTTCGCATCGTCGAAGGCAAGCAGAAGGCACTTCGCAGTGGGGTAAAGGACGTGCAGGTGCGCTATTTCCTGGCGCCTTCGTCCCGGCCCGAGACGGTCGCGGCACTGGATGTCGGCAACGGGGTTTATGAAGCCCCGGTGACTCTCGACCACAACGGTGCGTGGTACCTGCACGTGCGTGCAGCGTCGCTGGGGGCGAATTTCGGCGACCAGACATTTGCCAGTGTTCGGGTGATCCCCGGCGAAGCTCATTGAGAGGACATCGACATGAACCGATTAGCTCAACATGGATTGCTGACACTCTGCCTGATGGCCGTCGGTATTGGTCAGGCCCTGGCGCACTCGGCCGATGAACACGCCGGTCACGACATGGCGGCCAAAAGCGCCAGCTCGGAACGCGCCCAGGTCAAGTTCGCCGACGTGGCGCTGGTGGACCAGAACGGCAAGACCGTGCGCCTGGAAAAAGACCTGGTCGACAACAAGATCGTGGTCATGAGTTTCATCTACACCAGCTGCACCACAGTTTGCCCGGTGGTGTCCTCGATCATGGGCAAGGTGCAGAAACAGCTTGGGGCGCGGGTCGGCACCGAGGTGCAACTGGTATCGATCAGCATCGACCCGCAACGTGACGATGCCAAACGCCTGAACGACTACGCCCGTACGTTCCAGAAGGGCCCCGGCTGGAGCTGGCTGACCGGCTCACCGCAATCAGTCAACGACACGCTCAAGGGCCTGGGCTCGTTCAGCGGCGACTTCAAGAATCACCAGCCGTTGATCCTGGTGGGTGACGGCAACAGTCGCCACTGGACCCGCTATTACGGCTTTACCGATCCGGCAGTGTTGAGCCGTGAAGTCGAGAAACTCAGCGGCGAGCGCAATGCCCATGCCAAACACACCGCCATCGCCATGGAGCACCAGCCATGAGAGCGTTCGTCTTGATGGTCCTGACCGCCTGCTTTTGCATGAGCAGTATCCCGGCGTTTTCCCATGAGGGGCATGAGCAACCGGAACCGGCAAGCGCGACAGCCGCGGCGCCGCCGGCGAGTGGCACGAGGGACGCAAAAACCTGGTTCACCGACACGCCGTTGCAGGACCAGAACGGCAACACACTGCGGTTCTACAGCGACGCCCTGCAAAACCGCGTGGTGCTGCTCAATGTGATTTTCACCAGTTGCAACGATGCCTGCCCGTTGATCACCCAAAAGCTCAAGGAAGTACGCGAAGTGCTGGGCGACAAGGCGGACGGCATTACCTTCATCTCCCTTACCAGTGATCCGCTGCGCGATACACCGGCGGTACTCAAGGCTTACACCTTGAAGCAGGGCGTCGATGGGCCCCACTGGCTTTTTCTTACCGGCGACAAAGCGCAAATGGACCTCGTTCTGGGACGCATCGGCCAGGTCATACCGAGCCCCGAGCAGCACTCCACCCAATTGATCGTCGGCGATGTGGCCAACAAACGCTGGAGTAAAATCCGTCCTGATGCCCCGGCCGCCGCCATTGCCCAGCGTTTGCAGTTGCTGACAATGCCCGTGGCTGGCCGTTGAGCCTGCGCCATGAAAAACGCCCTCATCCTCGGCCTGTTCATCCTCAGTGGCCTCAGTTGCGCCGGCCACGCGTTGCCGCTGACCCCGAGTGAAAGTGCGGGCAAGCGCTTGTACCGCGAGGGTGTGTCGGCGAGCGGTGAGCCGATCATGGCCAGGGTCGGCGCTTCCGGCGTGTTGTTGCCGGCCAGCAGCCTGCCGTGCGCCAATTGCCACGGCAGCGATGGACTGGGGCGACCTGAAGGCGGAGTACGGCCGCCGGACCTCAGCTGGTCGCGGCTGACCAGTACTTATGGCCAGCAGCAGGTCAACGGCCGCGCTTACCCGGCGTATACCGAAGGGACATTGACCCGGGCGATCCAGGAAGGGCGAGACCCGGGCAATAATCGGCTGGACCCGGCGATGCCGCGGTTCGTGCTGTCGATGAATGACCAACGCAACCTCACGGCGTACCTCAAGCGCCTGGCCGATGATCGTGATCCGGGACTGAGCCCGGACAGTCTGCATCTTGGCACCTTGCTGCCCAGCACCGGAGCCTTGAGCGAGGAGGGTGCCACAGTGGCGGCGGTGCTGCGCGGCAGTGTCGCGCGGATCAACGAAGCCGGCGGGATCCACGGCCGACAGTTACGCCTGACCATTCTCGATCCAGGACCGGACCGTGCCAGTGCCGAGCAGGCGCTGGACCAATTGATCGAGCAGGAACAGGTCTTCGCGCTGATTGCACCGCTGGTGCCAGCGCTGGACAGTGAGCTGGTGCCGCGCCTGGAACAGGCCGGTGTGCCGCTGATCGGACCACTGTCTTTGCAAGGCTCGGCCCAGATCAGCCGGCAAATCTTCGAGCCTCTGCCGGGGCTGCGTGAACAGATGATCGCCCTGGCCAACTATGCCGCCGCCAGTTTGCGGGTGCTGCAAGGCCCGACGCTGATCGCCTATCCGGACGAACCCGGTCAGCGTCTGGCAGCGGAAAAACTCGCGCAATACCTGCAAGACAACGCCTGGCAGAAAGTGCGCCTGCAACCCTACGAATCGGCCCAGGACGAGTTGCCCCTGGGCTCACGTTCGGTGTTTTACCTGGGCAGCAGCGGCGGTTTCAGCCGGCTGGCCGAGCGCCTGCAAACAGCGGGGCAGGTGCCTTACCTGTTCGCCGCGTCGAACCAGGTCGCGGGTGACTTGTTGCAAGTGCCCAGCGGTTTTTCCCGGCGGGTATTCCTGGCCTATCCATTCGTGCCCAGCGACTGGACGATTGCCGGCCGTTTGGCTCTGACCCAGTTGCGCGAACGGCAGAAGCTCGGTGGTGAACACGCGGTCATGCAGGTCGGCGCCTTCAGCTCGATGCTGTTGCTCAGCGAAGGCATGAAGCAGGCCGGGCGCGATGCCAGCCGCGAGAAACTGGTCAGCGCCCTGGAAGGCTTGCATGACTTCGATACCGGCCTGACCCCGCTGATCAGCTTTGGACCGGGTCGCCGCCTGGGCCTGAGCGGCGCCCATATCGTCACCGTGGATCTGCCCGACCAGCGCTTTTATCTGGTTGCACCGTACAAACCCATCGCCGCCATGCCCTGACCGGAGGCCGAACATGAAACTCAAGACTTTGTTGGTCCTGTTGACGTTATGGGTTCCCGCTGCGTTTTGCAGCAATGGTCCGGCCGTGGCACGGGTCAATGGCGAGGAAATTTCCCAGTTGCGCCTGGAGCGTTATTTCGCCGAATACCTGGAAGATCAGGGCCGTGCGCTGGGCAGCATCCGCAATCCGAAGGCCTACAAGCAATTGCGCAAGGCCGCCCTGGATGCCTTGATCGACAAGGAACTGCTCTGGCAGGAAGCCGTCAAGCGCGGCGTAGTGATCAGCGACGCCGCGGTGCAACATCAGGTCGACCAGACGCGTCAGGCCTTCGGCGGTGCCGAGGTGTTCGCCCGACGCCTGGAGGACGCCGGTTTCAATGAGGCGACCTACATCGAATACACCCGCCGCGAGCTGGCGGCCCAGCAGATGTTTGCTGATCTGACCAAAGTCAGCGAACCGGACGAGAAGGAGGTGCAAGCGTTTTTTGCCGAGCATCGCGCCGAAATGAACCGACCTGAACAAGTGCAGGCCAGGCATATCCTGATCAAAGTGCCTCAGGGTGCGGATGCTTCCACTGTTTCATCTGCGAGACTACGCTTGGAGGCAATGCGTACGCGTGTCGCTCAGGGTGAAGATTTCGCCAGCGTCGCCCGGACCGGTTCGCAAGACGCTTCGGCCAGCGATGGCGGTGATCTGGGCTACTTTGCACGCGGTCGCATGCTGCCGGAGTTCGACGCGGCAGCGTTTGCCCTGGCGCCGGGCGCCGTCAGCGAGCCGGTGCGAACGGCGGTGGGATGGCATCTGATTTATGTACAGAACCGAATGGAGGCAGCCGATGTCACACAAGAGCAAGGACTTGACATGGTTCGGGCTTACCTTGCCCGACAGAAACAGGTTCAGGCTCGTCTGCAGGTGCTGGCACAGCTGCGTTCCAGCAATCGAATCGAACGGATTGACGACGATTGAGCATTCCCCAACAGTGGGGAAAAGCATCAATGCACCTGCGTTCGCTTTTCCCCGCTTTTGGGGGGTGGGGTATGTGGACGAACAGGCATTGCTTTTAAATTCAAGGACATGAATACATAAAATTACCGGCGCTCAGCCTGGCATGAAGTGTGCGTTAGACCTATCAAGGCGCGCACTCCATCAGGCTCGGTATTCGGACCTGCGGTTTCAAGGAGTCCACCTTGTTAAACAAAGTACTGGTTGTTGACGACGAACAACTTCTTGCTGAAAACCTCCAGGGTTACCTGCAGGCGCAGGCGTTGGACGTCCGGATTGCTCACGACGGTGCACATGGAATCGCTGAAGCTGACGATTTTGCACCCGATGTGATGGTGTTCGATTACCGCTTGCCCGATATGGAAGGCTTTCAGGTGCTCGATGCCGTCCGCCATAACAGGAAGTGTCATTTTGTGCTGATCACAGGGCACCCCACCGCAGAAGTTTGCGAACGGGCCCGGCAACTGGGAGTCAGCCACATCCTGTTCAAACCCTTTCCGTTGGCGGAATTGGCCCGGGCAGTGCTGGATCTTCTAGGCAGGGGGCGAGAACCCAGAGCAGGTACGAGCGGCTCCGAAGGATTCGTCGAACGACGCCAGAGCAGGACCGAAAGTTTCCCGCTGCAGTTGTACGACGGTAGTTGGGTGCTAGCTGATCGCCGACGAAGTTCCTCGGCCGCCACAGCGCCAGACGACGAACAATTGCTCACCGGGGAGTAGTGGCGCGACAAGACGTTCCGGCCCCCGCCGAAAATGCTCGCCGCGCCGACAGGGCTCAAAGCCCCGGGCGTTGGAGAGCAAGCCATGGACCGTCTATCACTTGTCGTCGATGCTGCGCCGCTGGACTGTGTACCGACCCGGTTTACCAGTGAGCAATTGGCCCAGGCACGGGTTCTGGCTGCCGCTTCCGGCGAACGCATGCTCGATGCCCTTGGGCAACTGTCCGAACTGGCCCCGATGCCTTTCATCCAATGCCTCGGCGCCACCTTGCATTATCCGGTGCTCGACACCGACAGCCTGTTTCAATCCAAGCCGGTGTTCGACCGGGTCACCCTGGCTCAATGCCTCAAGCGCGAATTCACCCTGCTGCATTACGACGACGCAGTCATTGGCGTGTTCGCCGACCCGTTCGACAGCGCGCGCCTGGCCTGGATCGACGACTGCCTGCATGGCGCGGCTCTGTACCTGGTGCATGCCGATGACCTGAAAGCCTACCTGGCGCGCCACGAGGAGAGCTTCCACGCGGTGGAATCGCTCAACGCCCAGAGCGACACCGGCGCCGAAATCGATAACCTGCAAAGCCTGTCCCTGACCAGCATCAGCGAAGACTCCAGTGTGGTGGTCAAGCTGGTCAACTCGACCCTGTACGACGCGCTGAAAATGCACGCCAGCGATATCCACCTGGGCACCACCGGCAGCGGTCTGGTGATCAAGTACCGCATCGACGGCGTGTTGAACAACATCAGCAAAATCCAGGGCAATGAGTTTGCCGAACAGGTGATCTCCCGGGTCAAGGTCATGGCCGAGCTGGACATCGGTGAAAAACGCGTGCCCCAGGACGGTCGCTTCAAGATTGGCATCAGTGGCCGGCAGATCGACTTTCGGGTGTCGATCATGCCCAGCATTTTCGGTGAAGATGCCGTGCTGCGGGTGCTCGACAAACAGGATCTGGCCGACAAAGTCTGCGGCGTGCAGCTGCAAGCCCTGGGCTTCGAAGAAGAGACCCTGCGCCAACTGCGCCGCCTCGCCGCCGAGCCCTACGGCATGGTGCTGGTCACCGGCCCCACCGGCAGCGGCAAGACCACCACGCTGTACGCGATGATCACCGAGATCAACCACGGCGTGGACAAGATCATCACCATCGAAGACCCGGTCGAGTACCAACTGCCGGGCGTGCTGCAAATTCCGGTCAACGAAAAGAAAGGCCTGACCTTCGCCCGCGGCCTGCGCTCGATCCTGCGTCACGACCCGGACAAGATCATGGTCGGTGAAATCCGCGACCCGGATACCGCGCAGATCGCCGTGCAATCGGCACTCACCGGGCACCTGGTGTTCACCACCATTCACGCCAACAACGTATTCGACGTGATCGGTCGTTTCACCCAAATGGAAATCGATCCCTACAGCCTCGTCAGTGCCCTCAATGCGGTGTTGGCCCAGCGCTTGATTCGCCTGGTCTGCGCCAGTTGCAGCAGCGCGTATGTGCCGAGCGAAGAAGAGCTGGAGACCTCGGGTCTCGATCCACAGCAGGTCGCTCACTACCAGTTCGTCCACGGCAAGGGTTGCGGTCACTGCCGCGGCACCGGTTACCGCGGGCGCAGTGCAATTGCCGAACTGCTGCACCTGGACGACGAACTGCGGCAGATGATCGTCGAGCGCCAACCCATTGCGAAAATCAAGGCGCATGCCTGCAAACGTGGCTTGCGCCTGTTGCGCGAGTCAGCCCTGGAACTGGTGCAACAAGGCCGAACCACGCTCGAGGAGATCAATCGTGTCACTTTTATCTCGTGAGCGTTATGTCGCCGTACTCGGCGCCAGTGGTGTCGGCCTCGGCCAGCGGCGGGGCAATGAAACCCTGTGGCTTGGCAGCGTCGGCTTTATCGATGAAGGTTTCCTTGCCTGGGCCGTGGCCCTGGAAACCCTCGACCGTCTACTGGGTGAACACACCCGTGCCGGTGCGGAGTTGGCCGTGGTGGTTTCCGGGCACTTCAGCCGTTTTTGCCTGGTGCCCTGGAGCGAGCAGATCAGCAGCCCCGATGAGCTGCGCGGATTTGCCCAGCTGTGTTTCGAAGACCTCTATGGCGCGCCGAGCCAGCCCTGGAGCCTGGTGCTCTCGGCGGAACCGGCCGGCTACGACCGCATCGCAACCGCGCTGCCACAAGACTTGCTGGAGCGCCTGCGGACGCTGGCCAGTGGCCGCGGCCTGCGTCTGCGCTCGGTACAGCCATACCTGATGGCGGCGTTCAACCGCTTCGATAAGAGCTTCGATGCCGGCGACTTCCTGTTCGTCGTCGCCGAGCCGGTGCGCAGCGTGATGCTGCTGGCCCGCGAAGGTCGCTGGACGGCGGTGCGTTCGGTGGGCAGCAGCGACAGCGATGCGGCACTGACCGCGCTGATCGGCCGCGAAAGCCAATTGCAGGCCTGCGCCAGCGAACGGCCACTGAACGTCTACCTGCACGCACCGGCTCGCATCGACTCGCATCCTGACGTGCCCGGTGTGCACTTGCGCACCCTTGAAGAGGACCGGACTGCCGTACGCGATTGCCTGTACGTCATGTCCCGGGCGGTGGCCTGACATGCGCCCGCTGATGCTCGACTTTCAACCGCGCCGCCGTTCGAGCCCTCTGGGCTGGAGCCTGCTGGCCGGGGGCGTGGTGCTGGCGCTGAGCTGCATACTGATTCAGCAACACCTGAGCGGGGAGGCCGAGCAACAGCAGGGTCATCTGCAAACCGCACAACGTGTGCTCACCGGCGACACCGGCGGCAAGGTCAGCCTGACCCCGGCCGAAACCCGCGAACAGGCGCAAAACCTGGCCGAGATGCGCAAGGTTTCGCAGCAATTGCGCCGCCCATGGGAACGCCTGTTCGCCACGCTCGAATCGATGCCCCGCGACAACATCGCCTTGCTGACCCTGACCCCGGACGCCCGCAAAGGCCAGGTCAGGATCAGCGCCGAGGCGCGGGACCTGGACGCGATGCTCGACTTCCACCGCCGCCTCGAAGCCAGCGACGAGCTGTCCGATGTGTCGCTGCTCAGCCACGAAATCGTCGCCAACGTGCCGGAGCACCCGGTGCAATTCAACCTGTCGGCTACCTGGGAGATTGGCGATGCAAATCCCTAGATTGATCGTCCACGAATACCTGCAAAGCCTGGGCGCGCCGGGCCTGGCGGGACTTGGCTTGCTGGTGGTGGCACTGACCTGGGGCCTGGCCGGTTTGCTGCCGGACTGGCAGTCACTGCAGCACCTGAGCCAGCAGACCCGGGAAGCCAGTGAATATCTGGCCAAGGTCGAGGAGGGCAGCGTGGCCGCGCCGGTGGTGCCGCAGCGTCAGCTCGATGATTTCCGCAGCAAGTTGCCCTCCCAGCCGCAGGCTACCGTCGCCATCGACAAGATCTACGCGTTGGCCACCGTGGAACGCATCACCCTGGCCCGTGGCGAATACTCGCTGGGCATCGATCCGAAAACCCACCTGGCGCGCTATCAGATTCTGCTGCCGGTGCGTGGCAGCTACCCGCAATTGCGGCGCTTCCTGCACGCCTTGCTGGGGCAGTTGCCGGCGGTGGTCATCGAAGACGTGGAGTTCCAGCGCAAGAAGATCGCCGACACCGACCTCACTGGCCGGATCCGCATGACCCTTTACCTGTCGAGGTCATGATGAACAACAAGCGCGTGGTGGGTTGGGTGGCCTTTCTCGGTGTCGCCGCGGCACTGACCTGGTTGCCCGAGTATTTCAAGCAGGCTGACGACAGTGACGTGGAAGTCGCCGCTGTTGCCACACCTGCCAAAGGCAAGGCGTCGTCTACGGCAAAAGCCTCCGCCGCGCCTGCGCCGATCAAGGACCTGAGCCCGGCCGGCGACCTGTTTGCCGCCCGCAGCTGGAAGGCTGCTCCATCACTGGCCAGTGTCACCGAAAAACCCGTCACCGTTGCTCCGGTCGTGCAGGCCCCCACTGCACCGCCGATGCCTTTCCAGTTCATTGGCCGGATGGATGATCGCACTGACCTGCAAGTGTTTTTGCAGAACGGCGAAAAAATCTACGTCGTGCGCAAGGGGGATGTGATCGACGACACATGGAAGATCGAGGGGATTTCCGATCTGGAACTGAGCCTGGTCTATTTGCCTCTGCATTTGTCCCAGACTTTGTCTGTGGGGAGCGCGCAATGAACAAATCCCGTTTGCTGATGAGCCTTTGCCTCTGTGCAGGGCTGGCCGCGTGCAGTTCGGCGCAGGTTGCCAAGGAGGAAGCCACTGACCTGATCGAACAGGGGCAGTACGAAGCCGGCCTGGCACGGATCGAGGAAGGGTTGCGCGAAAACCCTCGCGACACCGAACTGCACATTGCGCTCAACAGTGCCCGAGCCCGCGCGATCACCGCGTTGTTGACCCAGGCCGACATGGACCGTACGCAACGTGATTTCGCTTCGGCACGCATGGGTTACGGCCGAGTGTTGACCATCGAGCCGAACAACCGTCGCGCCCAGGACGCCCTGCGTCAGCTCGAACACATGCGCAGCCTCGATGAAAAGCTCGAACTGGCCCGCGGCGACCTGCGCCGGGGCGACGTGTACGGGTCCGAGCGCCAGGTGCGGCAGATCCTCGAACTGGACCCGAACAATGAAGGCGCGCTGGAGCTGCAAGGCAATATCCGCCTGGTGCAGAGCCGCAACGTGATTCCTTATCCGCAACTGCGTACTCGCCTCGACAAACCGGTGACCCTGGAATTTCGCGACGCCAACCTGAAGACCATTTTCGAAGTGCTGTCCCAGGTGGCCGGTTTGAATTTCATCTTCGACAAAGACCTGCGCCCGGACATGAAAGCGACGATTTTCGTGCGCGACGTGCGTATCGAAGATGCGGTGGAACTGCTGCTGCAACAGAACCAGCTGCATCAGAAAGTGGTGAACGAAAACACCCTGCTGATCTACCCCGACTCACCGCAGAAGCTCAAGGATTACCAAGAGCTGGTGATGCGCACCTTCTACCTGACCAGCATCGATGCCAACACCGCGCTGAACATGATCAAGACCATGCTCAAGACCCGCGACGTGTTCGTCGATGAGCGCCTCAACACCCTGACCATGCGCGACAGCGGCGACGCGATTCGCATGGCTGAGAAACTCCTGCAATCCCAGGATCAGTCGAACCCCGAAGTGGTGCTGGAAGTGGAAGTGATGGAAGTCGCCACCCAACGCATCCTCGACCTTGGCCTGCAATGGCCGAACACCTTCGGCGTGGTCAACAGCGATGGCTCGGCGGTGACCATTCTCGATCAACTCAAGGGCATCAACTCCAGCCGTATCACGATCTCGCCGTCGCCACAGGCCAAGATCAATGCCCAGGACAAGGACATCAACACCCTGGCCAGCCCGGTCATCCGGGTGAGTAACCGTGAGCAGGCGCGCATCCACATTGGTCAGCGCGTACCAATCATCAGCGCCACGTCGGTGCCGTCGACCCAGGGACCGGTGATCACCGAAAGCGTGACTTACCTCGATGTCGGTTTGAAACTGGAAGTGCAGCCGACCGTGCACCTGAACAACGAAGTGGCGATCAAGGTCGCCCTGGAAGTCAGTAACGCCACACCTCTGGAGCCGACCCGCCAAGGCACGATTCCGGTGCAGGTCGATACCCGTAACGCGCAGACCACGCTGCGCCTGCATGACGGCGAAACCCAGATCCTTGCCGGCCTGATGCGCAACGACCATGGCAGCACCGGCAACAAGATCCCGGGCCTGGGTGATATTCCTGGCCTGGGCCGGCTGTTCGGCAGCAACAAGGATGACGTCAGTAAATCTGAACTGGTGCTGTCGATCACCCCGCGGATCGTGCGCAACCTGCCGTACCAGAGCCCGTCGGACATGGAATTCCCTACCGGCACTGAAACCAGCATGCACATCCAGGCGCCGGATCGTTCGAAGGTCGGAGTTGAAGAGGTTCGCACCCAAGGCATGAGCGCACCGATCGCCACCACCGTTACCGTCGGGAAGCCTTGATCATGAACGCCTCGCAACGCGGTTTTACCCTGATCGAAGTCGTGGTGACGCTGTCCCTGATCGGCCTGCTGGCCGGCATGGCCGCACCGCTGACCGAGACCGTGGTGCGCCGGGGCAAAGAGCAGGAACTGCGTACCGCCCTGTACCAGATCCGCGACGCCATCGATGCCTACAAGCGTGCATTCGATGCCGGCTACATCGAGAAATCGCTGAACAGCAACGGCTACCCGCCGAACCTGCAAGTGCTGGTTGAAGGCGTGCGGGATGTGCGCAGCGCCAAAGGGGCCAAGTTCTATTTCCTGCGGCGCGTGCCCCACGACCCTCTGGCGCCGGTCAAGCGTGACGACGAAGGCGGCTGGGGCTTGCGCTCCTACGACAGCACCGCTGAAAACCCGCGGGACGGGCAGGACGTCTTTGACGTCTATTCCAAGGCCCGCGGCAAAGGCCTCAACGGCATCGCGTACCGGGAGTGGTGAACATATGCGCCGGCAAAAGGGCTTTACCCTACTGGAACTGATGGTGGTCATGGCAATCATCGCGACGCTGATGACCATCGCCTTGCCGCGCTATTTCAACAGCCTGGAGGCCTCGAAAGAGACCACTTTGCGCCAGAGCCTGTCGGCCATGCGCGAGGCGCTGGATCACTACTACGGCGACACCGGGCGTTATCCGGATTCCATCGAACAACTGGTCGAGCAGCGTTATCTGCGCAACTCGCCGATGGACCCGATTGTCGAGCGCAAAGACGCCTGGGTCATGGTTGCCCCCCCGGACGGCGTGGCCGGCGGGGTTGCCGATATCAAAAGTGGTGCCACAGGGAGGGCGCGTGATGGCAGCCTTTATTCCGAGTGGTAAGCCTGCGGCAGAGGACGGTTTCACCTACCTGGGGGTGCTGTTTCTGATCATGGTGATGGGCATGGGCCTGGCCAGTGCCGGCGAGTTGTGGTCCACCGCTTCGCGGCGTGATCGCGAGCGCCAGTTGCTGTGGGTCGGCACCCAGTACGCCCAGGCGCTGCGCAGCTATTACCGCAGTTCGCCTGGCCTGGCACAGTACCCGAAGGAACTCGCCGACCTGCTGCAGGACGAGCGTTTCCCCAATGCCAAACACCACATCCGCCAGTTGTACCCGGACCCGATCGGCGGCGGCGAATGGTTCCTGATGCGCGGTTTCGACGGACGCATCACTGGCATCAGCAGCCCGTCCACGGACAAACCGCTCAAACAGGCGGACTTTCCCAGTCAATGGTCGGATTTCAACGGCATGGCCAGTTACAAGGACTGGCAATTCGTGGCCGAGAAATCCTTCCTCGATGGCACATCCGGCCCGGCCAAGGGCCAGTCGCAACAACCACAGGCGTTGCAGCCATGAACAGACTCTGCCTGGCCTTGATCCTGGTGTTGAGCACCTCTGCCGCCTCGGCTGGCGAAGAGGACGAAATGCTCGGTTTCATCATCGACGACACGATCTCGCACATCGGCCACGACTTTTACTATTCGTTCAGTGAACGCCTGCGCGCCACCAGCCCGATGGATTTCAACCTGGTGGTTCGCGAACGACCTTCGGCTCGCTGGGGCAGCCTGGTGACCGTGGAATTTCAACAGCGTTTGGTTTATCGGCGCTTCCTGCCGCCGAACACCGTCGAGCTCAAGGACGAGGCCTATGCCGCCGCCGACTGGGTACGCGGGCAGATTGTCCAGCGCAAGCTGGAAACCTTGTTGCAGGACACCACGGACCTTGAGAGGGACGAACTATGAAAATGAAAACGTTCTTGCAGCGCAGTGGCTTGTGCTTGCTCGGCCTCGGCAGTTGCGGTCTGGTCCAGGCCACGGAGTTGGTCTACACACCGATCAATCCATCGTTTGGCGGCAACCCGCTGAACGGCACCTGGCTGCTCAACAACGCCCAGGCGCAAAACGATTATGACGACCCTGACTTGAAGGACCGCGCTGCCCTGACCGGCACCTCGGCCCTGGAACGCTTCAGCAGCCAGTTGCAATCGCGGTTGCTGGGGCAATTGCTGGACAACATCTCCACTGGCAATACGGGGAGCCTGTCCACAGACGCTTTTATCGTCAACGTCCTCGACGACTCGGGGCAACTGACGATTGAAGTAACGGATCGAGCGACCGGTGAAGTGTCGGAAATCAAGGTTAATGGCCTCGCCCCTTGACGGGCATTTGGGCTGACGGGGAGCAACGGACATGAAAAAGTTGATTTTGCTAGGGATGCTGTTGGCAGCACTTCAAGGCTGCAGCCTGCGCGAGCCGATTGGCGCTGAGCAGGACACCGAAACGCCGACCCTGACACCCCGGGCGTCGACCTATTACGATTTGATCAACATGCCGCGACCCAAAGGCCGGTTGATGGCGGTTGTGTATGGTTTCCGTGACCAGACCGGACAATACAAACCGACCCCGGCCAGCTCGTTCTCCACCAGCGTCACCCAGGGGGCGGCGAGCATGTTGATGGACGCCATGCAGGCCAGCGGCTGGTTCGTGGTGCTGGAACGAGAAGGGCTGCAGAACCTGTTGACCGAGCGCAAGATCATCCGCGCATCGCAGAAAAAACCGAACACGCCGGTAAACATCCAGGCTGAACTGCCACCGCTGCAAGCGGCGAACATGATGCTTGAAGGCGGGATCATCGCCTACGACACCAACGTGAAGAGCGGCGGGGAAGGGGCACGCTACCTGGGCATCGATATTTCCCGGGAGTATCGGGTCGACCAGGTCACGGTGAATCTGCGGGCGGTGGACGTACGCAGCGGGCAGGTGCTGGCCAATGTGATGACCAGCAAGACGATCTACTCCGTTGGGCGCAGCGCCGGCGTGTTCAAGTTCATCGAGTTCAAGAAACTGCTCGAGGCCGAGGTCGGCTACACCACCAACGAACCGGCACAGTTGTGTGTGCTGTCGGCGATTGAAGCGGCGGTGGGGCATTTGCTGGCACAGGGGATCGAACGCAAGATGTGGCAGGTGGCGGGGGACAACTCCGCACCGCCGCAAAATGAGACGCTTGAGCGCTATCTGACCCAGAACAAGGTGACGCCTGAGGGTGAGGGTTCGGACGAGTAGACCGAGGCGGCCTTCGGGCTGTTGGGTTGGTGTTCTCCTGAGGGAGCTGGCTTGCCAGCGATGGCGGCCTGACAGCCGACCAATCTCTGCCAGTTGCACTCCATCACCTGTAGGAGCACGGCTTGCCGGCGATGGCGTCCTTGAGATCGCCATCGCGAGCAAGCTTTGCTCCTACAGAGGATCTTCATTGGTCGAAAATCTCGATCACACCGGGCCCCCCTGTGGGAGCTGGCTTGCCAGCGATGGCGGCCTGTCAACCAACGGGAACCATTCGGGTGTACAAAAAACTGTTCTCTGGAGATCCCCTAAATGGCAGGCCACCTCACAAAATGGCTTTGATCTCCCGGCCAAACCGCTCCCGATACACCGACGGTGGCACCCCGACCACGCTGCGAAACGCCACCCGAAAGCTTTCCACCGAACGATAACCACAGCGCAGTGCAATCTGCTCGGTGTTGTGGCCGGTGCTCTCCAGCAACTCCCGCGCACGGCCCAGACGCTCATGTTGCAGCCAGGTTTTCGGCGATTGGCCGCTGGCCTCGGTGAAGCGCCGCAGGAATGTGCGTTCACTCATGGCTGCTTCGCTGGCCAGGTCGCGGACCTCCAGCGGTTCATGCAAACGCTCGCGTGCCCACTGCATGACGCGGGAAAGATCGCTGCGCGGGGTCGGGCTGACCGGTGTCGGAATGAACTGCGCCTGGCCACCGGTGCGTTGCGGAGACATCACCAAGCGTCGGGCCACCGCGTTGGCCACCTGCGTACCGAAATCCCGCGCCACCAGATACAGGCAAGCATCGATGCCGGCCGCGCTGCCGGCAGAGGTGATCAACTGGCCCGAGTCGACGTACAACACGTCCGGGTCCACCAGGATATTTGGAAAACGTTCCGCCAGTTCGCGGGTGTAGCGCCAGTGCGTGGTAGCGCTGCGGCCGTCGAGCAAACCGGTGGCCGCCAGTACGAATACACCTGAACAGATCGACAGCAAGCGAGCGCCCCGGGCGTGGGCCTGGCGCAGCGCGGTGAGTAGTGCATCGGGCACCGCTGCGTTGCGGTCACGCCAGCCCGGAATGATGATGGTCCGTGCCTGCTCCAGCAGTTCCAGGCCGCCATCGGCCAGTACTTGTATGCCCCCCATGGCGCGCATGGGGCCTTGATCGACGGCGGCGATCTGGTGGCTGTACCAAGGAAAATCGAATTCCGGGCGCGCGAGGCCGAATATCTCCACGGCGATACCGAATTCGAAAGTGCAGAGGCCATCGTAGGCCAGGATCGCGACCAATCCAGGGGTAGGCTGCATTTGGCGGAAAGTTCCCGGTGAGTGTCTTGTGCGCCACTTTAGCCGCAAGGGGCCGGCAGATAAAGTCTGCTCACACCCCACGACACTCAGGAGCAAAACCCATGACCAGCCTGGTCCGCGAAATACCTGCAGCCCCTTCGGCCATTGCCTTCATGCATTTCAGTAACCGCCTGACCTTTGAAACCGATTGCTCTGACGTTCACGGCAGCCAAGCGGCTGGCGAGGTGGATTTTGTGTTGGTCGACGTGAGGGGGCCGCTGGCGTTCGAACGGGGCCACTTGCCTGGGGCGATCAATATTCCGGGGCGACTCCTCAACGCCGAGTACCTTGCGGCCTATCCGAAAACCAGCCTGTTCGTGGTCTATTGCGCAGGCCCGCACTGCAACGGCGCGAACAAGGCAGCAGTGAAGCTGGCGGCGCTGGGCTATCCGGTCAAGGAGATGATTGGCGGCGTGACCGGATGGCTGGATGAAGGGTTTGCGTTGAGTGTTGCGACGTCGCAACCAGTGAACCATGTGGTCGGTTGCGAGTGTTGATCCCATCCAGGAGATCGCAAACCGCGCCAGCGCTTGCAACGCAAAGCTGGCGCGGTCTTTTTCTATATTTATTTGTCGCTTCAAAATAACTGAAGTGGCGGAAGCCGCCATAGACTGCCGGCCACTTCGGTATTTGTCAGTTACAAACTGCGACCGAACGCTGCCAATAAAAGCCTCCGCACACAGGAGTTATAAATGAAGAAGCTAGTGATGTTCGGTGCCCTGGCACTGTCGATGTTGTCCCTGACCGCCGTGGCTGCAGATGCCAAGCCGATCCGCATCGGTATCGAAGCCGGTTACCCGCCATTCTCGATGAAAACCCCTGACGGCAAGCTCACTGGCTTTGACGTGGACATCGGCGACGCGCTGTGCGAGCAGATGAAAGTGAAGTGCACCTGGGTCGAGCAAGAGTTCGACGGCCTGATCCCGGCGCTGAAGGTCAAGAAAATCGACGCAATCCTGTCGTCCATGACCATCACTGACGATCGCAAGAAGAACGTCGATTTCACCATCAAGTACTACCACACCCCGGCGCGCTTCGTGATGAAGGCAGGCACCGACATCAAGGACCCGCTGACCGAACTCAAAGGCAAGAAAGTTGGTGTACTGCGCGCCAGTACCCACGACCGCTTCGCCACCGAAGTGCTGGTGCCGGCCGGCATTGAACTGGTGCGTTACGGCTCCCAGCAGGAAGCCAACCTGGACATGGTTTCCGGTCGCGTTGATGCGCTGCTGGCCGACTCGGTCAACCTGGACGACGGTTTCCTGAAGACCGACGCCGGTAAAGGTTTCGCTTTCGTAGGCCCGACCTATGAAGACGCCAAGTACTTCGGCGGCGGCGCCGGTATCGCTGTGCGCAAGGGTGATAAGGAACTGGCCGACAAATTCAACACCGCCATCGCTGAAATTCGCGCCAATGGCAAGTACAAGCAAGTGCAGGACAAGTACTTCGATTTTGACGTTTATGGCCATTAATACGCTGTAGAAAAAAGTGGCCCCGTTGACGCGCGGGCCACTTTTTTTATGCTTTCTTTCCATCGAAACGAGAAACCTGTGGGGGCGGGCTTGCTCCCACAGTGATCTGGTTGTTTCTGACAGCGGAGTTCTCCCATGCAACGCATCGACCACCCATTGCCCTGGAGCCATCTCGGAACCGAGCGCACCCTCAGTGTGTTTCGTTATGGCACGGGTACGCGCAAGGTCTACATCCAGGCCAGCCTGCACGCAGACGAATTGCCGGGCATGCGCACCGCCTGGGAACTGAAAAAGCGCCTGGCCGATCTTGAAAGCCAGGGGCAACTGCAAGGCGTGATCGAACTGGTGCCGGTGGCCAACCCCATCGGTCTCGACCAGCACCTGCAAGGCAGTCACATGGGCCGCTTCGAACTGGGCAGCGGCAAGAATTTCAACCGTTCCTTCGTCGAACTCAGTGCCCCCGTGGCGCAGTTGATCGGCGACCGTCTGGGCAGTGATGCCCAAGCGAACATCACGCTGATCCGCCAGACCATGGGTCAGGTAATCGATGGCTTGCCGGCGCCGGCGTCACAGCTGCAAGCCATGCATCGTTTGTTGCTGCGCCATGCCTGCGACGCGGACATCACCCTCGATCTGCACTGCGATTTCGAGGCGGCGATTCATCTGTATGCGCTGCCGCAACACTGGCCGCAATGGCGATCCCTGGCCGCGCGTTTGAAGGCGGGCGTGGCGTTGCTGTGCGAAGACTCCGGCGGCAGTTCGTTCGACGAGTCCTGTTCTTCGCCGTGGTTACGCCTGGCCCGGGCATTCCCCGAGGCGGCGATTCCACCGGCCAATCTGGCGACCACCCTGGAGCTGGGCAGCATGGGCGACACCCGGGTTGAGCAGGCACAAGCCAATTGTGAAGCGATTCTGGGCTTTCTCGCCGAACAGGGTTTTATCAAGGGACAATGGCCGCAAGCGCCGAGCGAATGCTGCGAGGGCATGCCGTTCGAGGGCACACAGTACCTGTTCGCACCGCACCACGGCGTGGTGAGTTTCCTGCGCGAAGCCGGGGAGTGGGTCGAGAAGGGCGATGCGCTTTTTGAAGTGGTCGACCCGTTGAGCGACAAACTCACAACGGTGTGCGCCGGTACCAGCGGCGTGTTGTTTGCGATCGATCGTGGACGTTATACGCAGCCGGGCACGTGGCAGGCGAAGGTGGCGGGGCGAGAGGCCATTCGGGCGGGCAAGTTGATCAACGATTAAAGCGAATGTCATCGCCAGCCACACCCGGGATGCCTCGGTCTGCTTCACAGTGTTAGGCTCTTCCCCGAATCCTGCGCACTGTGAAGGAAGGCTTATGTTGAAGATTCTCGCTCTGCTCACGCTGCTGGCGTCCGCCACTGTCCACGCTCAAACCCCGTTGCAAACCGATCTGCCGCTCAAATACCTGGAACACTCCACCGTCGATTCCCGCGATCAACCGCTGGTGATTTTTCTCCACGGTTACGGCAGTAACGAGCACGATCTGTTCGACATCAAGGATCAATTGCCTACGCAATACACCTACCTGTCGGTGCGGGCGCCGATGGTGATGCAGGAAGGCAGTTACCAGTGGTTTCGCAAGAAAGGCGAAGGTGCCTACAACGGCGAGACCGATGATCTGAAGTCCAGCGGCCAGTTGCTGCTGGATTTCGTCGCACAGGCGACGAAGAAATATCAAACAGATCCGGACAAGGTGTTCCTGGTGGGATTCAGCCAGGGCGCGATCATGTCCTATGAGGTTGCCCTGCGCCATCCCGACGCGGTGGGTGGGATTGCCGCGTTGAGTGGGCGAATTCTGCCGGTGTTGCGGTCGGAACTGATACCGGATGAAAAACGCCAGTCGCTGGCGATTTTCATCGGTCATGGCACGGCCGACAAGCGTCTGCCCTACAGCGACGGCACCGAAGCCAACAGCTTGTTGCAGAGCATTTCACTCGAACCGGAGTTTCACGCCTACCAAGGGGTTGGTCACACCATCAGCGCCGAAGAGATCGCGGATTTGAGCGCCTGGTTGCAGCGCCTCAACCCCTGAGGTTTATTTGCCGCTGACGATCTGCTTGATCAGCGTCTCGTGGGCGGCCATGTCGCCAGGGCGGGAAATGACCTGAACTACGGTCATGCGCCCGCCGGATGCAGCCATCAGTGTGGTGTTGAGGGTTTGGCCGCCGCCCTGGGTGGCGGTGCTGTCGACCTGACGAAGGCCCAGGCCGGTACTCTTCAGGGTCAGGCTTTTCTCACTGAGCTTGTTGTAATCCGGCAACGCCTTGCGCTGTGCCGAGTCGAAATCGGCGGCCGTGCCATCCAGAAATTCGCCGTCGTTGTCCTTGACCTTGACGCCTTCCGGCAGGTTGTTTTCTGCGGCGATCACTACCGTCTTGGTGGCTTCGTTGGCGTACATGGTGCCGCTCGCACCGGTAGGGCTGGCCGGTAGCGGATTGGCGACGAAACCCTTGGGCAAGGTGAACGTGAACTTGCCGCCGAGCACCGAGACCTTTTGCACCTGTGCCGCTTCCTTGGCAGGTGCCTTGGCAGCCTGCGCACTCAAAGCCCCCAGGCTGGCAGCTGCTGCCAGCAACAGGACAACGGCTTTTTTACTCAACAGTGACATTCGCAAATCTCCAGGGATGGTCGCGCGGTGGGGGGCGATCATCCCATGGAGGTTGCCAGGTATTCCAGTGCGGGGTAACAGACGGTCGCAGGCCAGGTACCTGGAACTTCTAATCGTTCGAAAGGGTTGACGGTGTCGCACTGGGCGGCGTTTTGACCAGCAGGCGTCTGGTGACGCCGAGCATGGCCACCGATACGGCAACACCGACGACGAAGCCCATCAGGCCCATGGTGGGCAAGGTCAGCGTCACGACCAGGCAAAACGCCGAAAACGAATACATACCGGTGGCCGTCGCCTGCAGCAACACCGCAGTAAATGCCGGGCCGCGGGTTTGTTGGGAGAACACCGCCATGACACTGCCGAGTACGGGGAACACGGCGAGCAGTCCGCTCCAGCGATCACCGACCGTACTGGCCAGCCACGTAACGGCCAAGGTGAGCAAGGCACCGGCAACCATGCGCAACAGCAGTTTGTCGGACTTCGGTGCCGGGCCCGTCAGGATCGGCTGCACCGATGGAAACAGGTAAGGCGCAACCAAAAGCGCGGTCGCGGCGGCGAGCACTGATAACAACAGCGACGGCGGAATCAGCGAAAGCACCACGGCAATCACCGCCCACATTATCAATGAAAACGTCAATGCCAGCGGCCACCCCGTCCGTTGACAGACCTGCGCATAGGTCACGCAAAAGGCGATCATGGCGAACATGGCCGACAAGGCTGCCATGGCCGACTGAGCGGCAAACGCTTCGCCTTGTTCAAGGGCGAGGAAAAACAGGATCGGCCCAACCACCACCGGCAACCCGGACAACCAACCCGCCACGCTTGGCCCCCAGCGTTTACCGGCCAGGGATATCAGCAGCAGGAAACCAGGGATCACCAGCAGTTTGAGCATCAACACGCGCACATCTCCGACCTGTGTGAGACAGCAACGGTAACATCGCACTGGGCGGATTGCTCTATAGATGTTTGGTTTTTGTATACAAAACACAGGCCAGCCAGAGCGTTTTGTCTACATGTCCACGGGTTATCGGCAAAAAAACGGGATAAAAAACCCGGTGCGACGTGAATCGCACCGGGTGTGTTGCCAGGCTGCGACGGATCTTCGTGGGTCCCCGTGCAGTCTGATGAACGCTTTAAGCTCGCTCGAGCGCCAAGGCCACGCCCTGACCACCACCGATGCACAGAGTGGCGAGGCCTTTCTTGGCGTCACGCTTGAGCATTTCGTGCAACAGGGTCACCAACACCCGGCAACCCGAGGCACCGATAGGGTGGCCGAGGGCAATGGCGCCGCCGTTGACGTTGACCTTGTTCAAGTCCCATTCCAGGTCCTTGGCCACGGCCAGCGATTGCGCAGCGAAGGCTTCGTTGGCTTCGATCAGGTCCAGTTGCTCGATGGACCATCCGGCCTTGTCCAGGCAACGGCGAGTGGCCGACACCGGGCCGATGCCCATGATCGCCGGGTCGACACCTGCGTTGGCGTAAGCAGCGATTTTCGCCAGTACCGGCAGGCCCAATGCCTTGGCTTTGGCCGCGCTCATCAGGATCACGGCCGCAGCGCCATCGTTGAGCGACGAAGCATTGCCGGCAGTTACCGAACCGTCCTTCTTGAAGGCCGCCTTGAGTTTGCCCAGGGATTCGGCGGTGGTGCCGGCCCGTGGCTGCTCGTCGGTGGCGAAGGACAGTGGATCACCCTTGCGCTGCGGAATCAGGATCGGCGTGATTTCATCGACGAAGCGCCCGGCTTCGATGGCGGCCACGGCTTTCTGTTGCGAGGCGGCGGCGAACGCGTCCTGCTGCTCGCGGCTGATGTCGTATTTCTCCACCAGGTTCTCGGCGGTGATGCCCATGTGGTAATCGTTGAACGCATCCCACAGGCCGTCGCTGATCATGGTGTCGACGATTTGTGCGTGACCCATGCGCAGGCCGGTGCGCGCACCGGGCATTACGTAGTTGGCCAGGCTCATGTTTTCCTGGCCGCCGGCGATGATCACGTCGGCGTCGCCGCAGCGAATCGCCTGGGCGCCCAGGTGCAGGGCTTTAAGACCCGAGCCGCAGACCTTGTTCAGGGTCATGGCCGGTACGGCGAAGGGCAGGCCGGCCTTGATCGAGGCTTGGCGCGCAGGGTTCTGGCCGGCACCGGCGGTCAATACCTGGCCCATGATCACTTCATCGACTTGCGCAGGGTCCAGGCCGGTTTGTGCCAGCAACTGACGGATCACCGCAGCGCCCAGGTCGACCGCGGACACATTGGCCAGCGAACCCTGGAAACTGCCGATCGCGGTACGCGTGGCGGCAACAATGACGACTTCTTGCATGGAATGATTCCTCACTGGGCAGCGAACTGCATTTCCGGTACGTGATCCGGGACGATCAGTTTACCAGCGGTTTTGGCGACGATTTCCTCGACGCTGACGCCAGGTGCGCGTTCCTTGAGGACAAATGCGCCATTTTCGATTTCCAGATAGGCGAGGTCGGTCAACACGCGCTTGATGCAACCGGCACCGGTCAGCGGCAGGCTGCATTTGGACAACAGCTTGGACTCACCGTCCTTGGACGCATGGGTCATGATGACGATGATGTTGTCTGCGCCAGCCACCAGGTCCATGGCGCCACCCATGCCCTTGACCAGTTTGCCCGGGATCATCCACGAGGCAATGTTGCCTTCGACGTCTACTTCGAAGGCGCCGAGTACGGTCAGGTCGACATGACCACCGCGGATCATCGCGAACGATTCGGCCGAGGAAAAGATCGAAGCGCCGATACGCGCGGTCACGGTTTGCTTGCCGGCATTGATCATGTCGGCATCGATGGTTTCTTCAGTGGGGAAAGGCCCCATGCCCAGCAGCCCGTTTTCCGACTGCAGCATGACTTCCATGCCTTCGGGAATGTAGTTGGCGACCAGGGTCGGAATGCCGATGCCGAGGTTGACGTAGTAGCCGTCCTGCATTTCGCGGGCGACGCGTTGAGCCATTTGTTCGCGGGAAAGTGCCATTGTCGTTATTCCTTCATTCGGTCCGGGGGCTGGGGATCACTTACGCACGGTGCGCTGTTCGATGCGCTTCTCGAACGTGCCGCAGATGATCCGGTCGACGTAGATGCCAGGGGTGTGGATCTGTGCCGGGTCCAGCTCGCCGGGTTCGACTATTTCTTCGACTTCGACCACGGTGATCTTGCCGGCGGTAGCGGCCAGCGGGTTGAAGTTCTGGGCGGTGTGACGATAGATCACGTTACCGAAATGGTCGGCTTTCCAGCCTTTGACGATGGCGAAGTCACCGGTGATGGACTCTTCCATCAGGTACTTGCGGCCATGGAATTCGCGCACTTCCTTGCCTTCGGCGACCGGGGTGCCGACGCCGGTGGCGGTGAAGAATGCCGGGATGCCAGCGCCGCCTGCACGCATTTTCTCGGCGAGGGTGCCTTGCGGAGTCAGGATGACTTCGATTTCGCCTTTGAGCAGTTGTTCTTCGAACAGCTTGTTTTCGCCGACGTAGGACGCCACCACCTTGCTGATCTGGCGGTCGGTCAACAGCACGCCAAGACCGAAACCATCGACGCCGCAATTGTTGGACACCACGGTGAGGTTGCGTGTGCCCTTGCGCTTGATCTCGGCGATCAGGTTTTCAGGGATCCCGCACAGGCCAAAGCCGCCGGCGATCACGGTCATGCCGTCTTCAAGACCTGCCAACGCTTCCTCGTAGGAACTCACACGCTTGTCGAAACCTGCCATATGCACCTCTTTTATTCTTTGTGGGCGGCTGGCTAGCCGAATGGGAAGAGTGTCTCGCTGAAGTATTCATTTGTTAAGTTGATTTTTGCGGTTGATTGATAGATAAAACTCACCAATCAATCCTGTAGGCGCAGGGCTTGCCGGTGATGGCGAACTCCAGGAGGCCATCGCGCGCAAGCCAAGCGCCTACAAAAGCACTTGCGCTCATCACTGGAGCACTCAGCCTATGACAGTCAAGCAGATCCGCGCTTTCCTGGCGGTAGCCCAGAGCCTCAGTTTCGCCGTGGCCTGTGAACGCCTGCACCTGTCGCAGTCGGCACTGAGCCTGACCATCAAGGCCTTGGAGGAAGGCCTGGGTGGCCGCCTGTTTACGCGCAACACGCGTAATGTCGCGCTGACTGCCGAGGGCGAATCGCTGGTGCCGCTGGCACGCCGCCTGATTGCCGATTGGGACAATGCCGAAGATGAATTGCGCCAGCGATTCACCCTTCAGCGCGGTCGCGTGACCCTGGCAGCCATGCCGTCGTTTGCCGGCAATCTGTTGCCACCGATCCTCAAGACATTCCGCGCCCGTTATCCGAAAGTCAACGTCACGGTCAACGACGTGATCAACGAGCAAGTGCTGGAAATGGTCCGCGACCGCCAGGTGGAACTGGGGGTCGCGTTCGAGCCGCCGCAGAATTCGTCGCTGCAATTCACCCCGTTATACATCGACCGCTTTGTCGCGGTGGTACCCCGTGATTCACCGTTGGTCGAGTTGGACGAAATCGATTGGCAAACGTTGCTCAAGGAACCGTTCATCACCTTGCAACGACCATCGACTGTGCGGGTGATGCTTGAAGAACACTTGCAGGCGCGGGGCATGAAGCTGCCGGTGGAATTTGAGAGCCATCAACTGGCAACGGTCGGGCGGATGGTTGCCAGCGGCTTGGGCGTCAGCGCGGTGCCGGCGTTGTGTGCAGGGCAGATGCGCGAGCTGGGTGCGCGTTGCATCACCTTGCGTGATCCGGTGGTGGAGCGGGCACTTGGCGTGCTGACGTTGCCCGGCGGCGAGTTGTCGGCGGCGGCGCAGGCGTTGTTTGATGTGCTCAAGGCACAGGATTATGTGTAGGAGCAAAGCTTGCTCGCGATAGCGTCGTCCCGGTCGATATCGAAGGCGCATGTGCAGGCGCTATCGCGAGCAAGCTTTGCTCCTACAGAGGGGCGGGGTGTTTCGGGGAAAGGCGTTGGGCCAGAAGGGGTAGAAGCTGTTCGCATGAAGCTTCTATTTTCAAGTCGAGGATGTCATCCGCCCGAGTCTTGCCCAGGTTGATCGCAATCAGCGGCTTGCCTTGATCCGCCACCGCCCGGCACAAGCGAAACGCCGAGTACGCCATCAACGACGAGCCGATCACCAGCAATCCCGCTGCCTTTTCCACTGCTGCCATGGCCTTGGCTGCCGTGCCCTGGGCGACATTCTCGCCGAAGAACACCACGTCCGGTTTCATCCGTTCGCCTGCGCAAAAGGGGCAACGCGGCACCTGAAAGCGTGCTTCGAAGGCGGCGTCCAGCAGGGTATCGCCGTCCGGCGCCTGCACCGCGTCCACGCCCGCCAGGTAGGGGTTCTGCGTTTCCATCAGATTCTGGATCGAATCCCGTTCGCTGCGCATTCCACAGTCCAGGCACAAAACCCGGTGCAGGCTGCCATGCAGTTCGATGACGTCGTGGCTGCCGGCCTGGTCGTGCAAGGTATCGACATTCTGCGTGATCAAGCCGCTGATCCGCTGTGTGCTCTGCAAGCGGGCGAGTGTCTCGTGGGCCACATTCGGCTGCGCCTGACGCACCCGCGGCCAGCCGAGCATCGCCCGTGCCCAATAGCGCCGACGGGACTCGGGGGCGGAGAGAAACTCCTGATACATCATCGGCTGGCGGCCACGCCGCACACCCTGGTTGTCGCGATAGTCCGGAATGCCTGAGGGGGTGCTGATGCCGGCACCCGTCAGGACGGCGAACGGCTGGTCGGCCATCAGTTGCTGGAGGCGGTCAAGTTGTTCGCGGGTCAGGCTGTCGAGCATGTCGGGAGAACCTGTAGATACTCTGTTCACGGTCAAGCTTTCGCGAGATGTTTTTCGCTAAA
>NZ_RCOE01000178.1:0-13103 GCF_004321495.1 Pseudomonas sp. Sample_10 | reverse complement strand
TTGGTTGGCCATCAGCACCCGATGCACGCCATGGGCGTAGGCCGCGCGGGTTTGCGTGGCGCTGGCCAGGGTGATGCCCCAGGCGCCGGCGTCCAGTTGCCGACGAAACAGCGCCGGGGTCATGCTGGTTTTGCCGTGGGGCGCCAGTTCAGCGCCGCTGTTGCTGACAAAGTCCTGCATCCAGCGGATGTTGTGTTCCAGCGCTTCACGGTGCAGCACCAGCGCCGGCAGGCTGACGTCGCGCACCAGGTTGGCGCCAATGTGGGCAAAGCCCTTTTTCACGGCGGCAGTATTCTTGGCAGAAGACATGATCGAACTCCTCACATTCGCGGCCGCAGGCAGCCGCTTTATTCGTTGATGCGACGGGCCAGGCTGTTGGCGCTGTCGATCAGCACCCGGCGGTAGTCGTTGTAATTGTTCTTGGCATCGGCTCGCGGGGCGACGATGCACAGGGTCGCGATGGCTACGCCGTTCGGGTCTTTGACCGGGGCGGCGAAGCAATGGGTAAACGTGTCGGCGACGCTATCGAAAGAGAAAAAACCCTCGCGCCCGGCCTGACGAATTTCCGCCAGGAATTGCTCCAGCGGCAAGCGGTCGCCGTCGGGCAGGATGAAGTCGTCGTGGTCGATCAGCTCGACGATTTGCTGGTCACTGAGGTGCGCCAGCAACAGGCGCCCGGACGCGGTCCAGGGAATCGGCGCGTTCTCGCCGATGTCCGAGGAAATACGAAAATGCCGCTCGCCCTCTTTCATCAACGCCACGGTGTATTTGCGTCCGTTGAGCAGGCACATCTGCGCGGTTTCATGGGTCTGGCTGACGATCTCCTGCAAGGCGAGATCGGCCTCGCGGGTCAGATCGAAATGACGCAAATGCGCCTGCCCGAGGAAGTACAGCTGACGACCGAGGTAGACGTGGCCGTCCTTGCCCACCGGCTCCAGAATCCTGCGTTCGAGCAATGAAGCCACCAGTTCGTAGACCGTGGATTTTGGGCTGCCGATGCCATTGGCGATATCGTTCGGGCGCAGGGGCTGGCCGACTTCCTTGAGGAAATCGAGGATATCGAACGCCCGGTCCAGACCGCGTGCCCGGCGCTTGATGGTGTCTTCAGTCATGTCAGTGCTTCCCCTTCAAAATGCCGGGAGTTTACCGAGTGTGCAGTGTTGACTGTGAGGCCGCCATCGCTGGCAAGCCAGCTCCCACAGGGATTTAGGGTGTGCCGACAATCTGTGGCAATACACAACACCTGTGGGAGCTGGCTTGCCAGCGATGCAGTCACCGCCGGTTCAGGCCTTTTTCTTGTAGGCAATGCAGTCGATCTCGACCTTGCAGTCGACCATCATGTTCGCCTGCACGCAGGCGCGGGCCGGGGCGTGTTCCGGTTTGAAGTACTCGGAAAAGACCTTGTTGAAACTGCTGAAATCCCGCGGATCCTCCAGCCACACGCCGGCACGCACCACATCTTCCAGGCCATAACCGGCCTCTTGCAGAATCGCGATCAGGTTCTTCATGGTCTGGTGGGTCTGTTCGACAATGCCGCCCACAATGATCTCGCCATCCACCGCCGGCACCTGCCCGGAAACGTGCAACCAGCCATCGGCTTCAACGGCGCGGGCGAAAGGACGAGGCGCGCCGCCAGCGGCGGTGCTGCCGGTGCCGTAACGAGTAATGCTCATGAGTGTTTCTCCTGATTGATAGTTGAAAGATCAAAAACGCGTATTTTTGAGAAATTCCGCCAGACGCGGCGATTGCGGGCGTTCGAACAGTTCCTTGGGTGGCCCCTGCTCTTCGATACGCCCCTGATTCATGAATACGATTTTGTCCGAGACCTCGAAGGCAAAGCGCATTTCGTGGGTCACCAGCAGCATGGTCATGCCGTCTTCCGCCAGGCCCTTGATCACGTTGAGCACTTCGCCCACCAACTCAGGGTCGAGGGCCGAAGTGACCTCGTCGAACAGCATCAGGCTCGGGTTCATCGCAATTGCCCGGGCAATCGCCACGCGTTGTTGCTGGCCGCCGGACAACTGCCCGGGAAAGTGGTCGCGGCGTTCCAGCAGGCCGACCCGCTCCAGCCATTTCTCCGCCAGGGCCACGGCCTGGTCCTTGTGCAGCTTTTTGACCTTGAGCAACCCGAGGGTGACGTTCTGCAACGCAGTCAGATGCGGGAACAGATTGAATTGTTGAAACGCCATGCCGGTCATCGCGCGATGGCGGGCGATGACTTTTTCCGGGTGACGAATGCGCTTGCCATTGACTTCGTCATAACCAATGGACTCGCCGTCGAGCAGGATCTGCCCGCCCTGGAATTCTTCAAGCATGTTCACGCAGCGCAGCAAGGTGGTCTTGCCCGAACCGCTGGAACCGATCAGCGTCACCACGTTGCCGCGCTGCATGCTCAGGTCAACGCCCTTGAGCACTTCGAGCTGGTCATAACGCTTGTGCAAGCCGCGAATGTCCAGCAGCGGCTGGCCGTTTTGACTATTGGATTGAGTTTGAGTCATGGCAAGGCCACCCGCTTTTCAATGTGCCGGCCGAGTAATTCGATGCCGTAGTTGATGACGAAGAACAGAAAACCGGCGAACAGATAGAACTCCAGGGTCATGAAGGTTCGGGCAATGACCTGCTGGGTGCTGAGCAGCAACTCGGCCACGCCGATCACCGACAATAGCGTCGAGGCCTTGACGATCTCGGTGGACGAGTTGACCCAGGTCGGCAGGATTTGCCGCAACGCCTGAGGTAACAGTACGTAGCCCAGGGTCTGGTTGAATGTCAGGCCTATGGCCTTGCTCGCTTCCATCTGCCCACGGGGCAGTGCCTGCAAGGCACCGCGCACGATCTCGGCGACGTGGGAGCCGCAAAACAGCGTCAAGCCCAATGCACCGGCCTGAAACGCACTGATCTGCCAGCCCAATGCCGGGGCCATGTAAAAGCAGGCGAGCACCAACACGAACACAGGCGTGCCGCGAATCACGTCCACATAAAAACGAAACGGCGCGCGCATCCAGAACTTGCCGTAGGTCAGCACCAGTCCGGCAAACATACCGACCACCGTGCCCAGCAAAATCGCCAGTGCCGACACCTGCACACTGGTCAAGAAGCCTTGCCAGAGCGGCTCGCGCGCGATCCACAACTCATGCAACCAACTGGGGGATTCGTACATGGAGCCTCCTATCGGCGGATTGCCAGACGCTGCTCGAGATAACGCAGCAGCATGGCAATGAGGTAACAGGCCGCGACATACAGCGCCGTAGTCACCAGCCAGGTTTCGATCACCCGGTAGCTTTCGACATTGATCTTGCGCGCGTAATAGGTCAGCTCCGGCACGGCAATCGCCGCCGCCAGCGAGGTGTCCTTGAACAGCGAAATGAAGTTGTTCGATAACGCTGGCAGTACGTTGCGCAGCATCACCGGCACGGTGACATAGGCCTTGACCTGCCATTCCCCCAGGCCGATCGCCAGACCCGCTTCGCGTTGGCCCTTGGGAATGCTCAACAAACCACCGCGGAACACTTCGGTCAGGTACGCCCCGGCATACAACGACAAGGTAATGATGAACGAGGGAATCTTGTCCAGACGAATCCCCAGGCTCGGCAATGCAAAGTAGATCAACAGAATCAATACCAGAATCGGCGTGTTACGGATCACCGTCACATACACCGAAGCCAGCACCCGCAACGGGCGGTGCTTCGACAACAAAGCAAACGCCATCAGCAGGCCGATCACGCAGCCGATGGCGATCGACACCAGCGCCAGCTCCAGGCCCAGGCCGAGCCCCGCCAGCAAGGTGTCGAAATCGCGCCACACGGCGGCAAAGTTCAACTGATAGTTCATGGTCAGCAGTACCTGAACGGGGCGATTCAGAACCGCCCCGCTCTCACGGGATCATTGAAATTCGACGGGGAAACCAATCTTTGGCGAAGGCAGATCCACACCGAACCATTGCTTGAATGACGCGGCGTAAGTCGGGAACTCGACGCCGGTCATGGCCTCATGCAAGGTGGTGTTGACGAAGTTCAGCCAGTCCTGATCGCCGCGCTTGACCGCACAGGCATAGGTCTGCGGGCTCCAGGCGTAAGCCGGGCTGCGGTAGCGACCGGCGTTCTGCACCATCAGGTATTTCACCGAAGACTGGTCGGTGGCCGCCGCGTCGGCGCGACCGGAGTTCACGGCCTGGTACATCAGGTCAACGCTGTCGTATTGGTCGACCTTGGCATTGGGCAATGCCTGATGCACCAGCTCTTCGGCGTAGACATTCTGCAGCACCGCCACGGTCAAGCCGTCGCCAGCGGCCTTCATGTCTTCGATTTCCTTGTACTTGCTGTTGGCCGGCAACAGCAGGCCAACGCCTTCACGGTAGTAAGGCAGAGTAAACGCCACTTGCTGCGCACGACTGGCGGTCACGGTGATGAACTGGCAGCTCATGTCGACCTTGTCGGTCAGCAGGTTGGGAATCCGCGCATCGGATGACTGCACAACAAACTCGACCTTGCTCGGGTCGTTGAACAGCCCTTTGGCCACCATGCGCGCGATGTCGATATCAAAACCCTGCAATTTGCCATCTGCACCCTGGAAGTGCCACGGCGCATTAGTGCTGCCGGTGCCCACGATCAACTTGCCGCGGGCCAGGACACTATCGAGCTTGCCGTCTGCCGCCTGGGCCACGCCCATGGCAGCAGCAGAAGCCGCGAACAGAAAAACACACGCTTTGAACAACGAAGGTCGGCGATGCATGGCAAGCACTCCAGAATGATGTTTATTCCGCTATACCGGAACGTGGTATGTAACAACGGAATAGACAGCAGAAAGTGTGCCACAGGATGTGCAGGGAATGTAGGGAGATTGAAAAGTGTTTTGAATCAGGGGGATGCGTACATGCGAAAGAAAGGGTTACCAAAACGAATCAAACAGAAACCGCTACCATCGGCTACAGCAGTCGGGAATCTGATTCACAACAGGGCCCAAGAGAATCAATCAGGTGCATTTTTGTATCGTGGTGATTGATAAGAGTGAGTCGTCTGGCGGTCTGCAATCGCGGGCAAGCCCGCTTCCACAAGCTCAGCGTATAACTTGTAGGAGCGTGGCTTGCCCGCGATGAGGGCATTGGCATCAATACAACATCTACGCGCCAATGCGCGCCAGCCGAACCCGCGTCACCCGCCGCTCTTCCACCGACAACACGGTCAAGCACCAGCCTTCCCATTCGTGGCTGTCGCCGATCATCGGCAGGCGATCCAGCAAGCTGACCACCAGACCGGCGAGGGTCTGGTAGTCGTCGGTAGGCTCGGCAGCAAACCCGGTGTGCTGTCGAACTCGCGCCAGGTTCAAAGCGCCGCTGACCACAAACCCGCCCTTTTCCTCGACCACGTCCGGCCCTTCGATTTCGCTGGCATCGGGTAATTCACCGGCGATCGATTCGAGGATGTCGGTCATGGTCAGCACACCGACGAAGTCGCCGAACTCGTTGACCACGAATGCGATGTGCGTCGACGCCTTGCGCATCTGCTCCAGGGCGTTGAGGATCGAGTAACTCTCCAGCAGGTTGATGGTCTGACGCGCAAGATGCGCAAGATCCGGTTGGTTACCTGCCAGGAACTCTTTCAACAACTCCTTCTTGTGTACGAAACCCAGCGGTTCATCCACCGCACCGTCGCGGATCAGCGGCAGGCGCGAGTAAGACGAATGCATCAGTCGCGTGCGAATCGCCTCGGCGTTGTCGGCCAGGTCGATATGATCGACGTCGGCGCGCACGGTCATCAACGTGCGGATCGGCCGCTCGGCCAGTTGCAGTACGCCGCTGATCATCACCCGCTCGCGGCGATCGAACAGCGCTTCGCTGGGCGCCTCGCCGTTGTCGAGCATGTCGGCAATTTCCTCGCCGACTTCTTCCACCGCCAGTTTGCGCCCGCCCAGCAGGCGCATCACCGCGTGGGCGGTGCGCTCACGCATCGGTCGCAGGCCCATCATCGATCGTTTGCGGCGAGCCCGGGCGATCTGGTTGAACACTTCGATCAGGATCGAGAAACCGATGGCTGCATACAGATAGCCCTTCGGAATATGGAAGCCCAGGCCTTCGGCAGTCAGCGCAAAGCCGATCATCATCAAAAAGCCCAGGCACAGCATGATCACCGTCGGATGCGCGTTGACGAACCGGGTCAGCGGTTTGCTGGCGACGATCATCAAACCGATGGAAATGATCACGGCGATCATCATCACCGCCAACTCATCAACCATGCCCACTGCGGTAATCACCGCATCGAGGGAGAACACCGCATCCAGCACCACGATTTGCGCGACGATTGGCCAAAACAGCGCATAGGCGGCGTTGGAGGAACGCTCACCGACGTGTCCTTCAAGCCGTTCGTGCAATTCCATGGTGGCCTTGAACAACAGGAACACACCACCGAACAGCATGATCAGGTCGCGCCCGGAGAAGCTCTTGTCGAATACCTCGAACAGCGGTTGGGTCAGGGTCACCAGCCAGGAAATACTCGCCAGCAAGCCAAGACGCATCAGCAAAGCCAGGGACAAACCGATGATCCGCGCACGATCGCGCTGATGTGGCGGCAGTTTGTCCGCGAGGATCGCGATAAACACCAGGTTGTCGATGCCCAGTACCAGTTCCAGCACAATCAGCGTCAACAGGCCCAGCCATGCGGTGGGGTCAGCTAACCATTCCATAAAAACGTCTCGATCTCTTCAGTGGATTCAGAATGCCGGGCACGGCAAGGCACGGCACAGACGCCGAGGAACTGCAATGTCATGGGAAAACGCAAGCCAAAAGACCGGGTGCTTCGCGTGCATCAAGACCGCGCGATGGCGCGTGGGGAAAGGATAACTGGGGGGCTCCGTGAGGGTGTTCATGCAAGTCCTGAAAGGAAAAAGGACTTGGATCGTACAAGCAATAGCGACTGTTCCTACAGCCGGAAATCATTTCAAGATCTGTAGCGGCTATGAATCTTCGGTATTTCGAACAACGCGATGCTTGCGCACTCAAGCATTTTTTACGCGATCGATGTACTTGATCACCGCCGGCGACCTCTCGAACCGCCGATGAACCAAGGCCAACCAGGAAATCACCTGGCAATCCGCAATCTGCCGATACACCACGTTCGGCAAACTGACATGGCCGACCACGGACTCCGGCACCACCGCCACGCCCTGCCCCAGCGAAACCAGGGCAATCACCGCGACCAACCCACCCGGCTGCGCCCCCAGCCTGGGTACAAACCCACCCTGCGCGGCGACTTGCAAGGTGCCGACCACTTGCTCGGGAAGAATGAAGTTTTCGTTCTGCAGATGCACTGAATTGATCATCGGCAAACGGTTGAGCCATGAATCGACCGGTAGCGCCAACACAAAGCCTTCCTCGTTGAGCCGCACACTTTCGATACCGTCGGGCAACGCCAACGGGCAGCGGATGTAGCCGAGGTCGAAACGTCCCTCGAGGATCATGTTCGGCAGGCTGGCCATCGGGCTCTCCCGCACATTGAGGCTGACGTCCGGGAATTGGCAAGCAAACCCCTGCACTTGTTTTTGCAGCACTCCTGAGTACACCGCCGACGCCACATAACCGAGTTCGATGTGTCCGACTTCACCGCGACCGGCACGTTGTGCATTGCGTTGGGCAGACTCGAATTGCCGGACCGTGGCTTCAGCCTCGATTACCAGCGCCGCGCCGGCTTCGGTCAGGCTGACGTCCCGCGACTGACGGAAAAACAAGCGCGCCCCCAATTCCGCTTCCATGTCTTGAATCTGCCGGGTCAGGGTCGGCGGCGCGATGCCTAATTGCTCGGCGGCGCGGGTGAAATTGCGATGGCGAGCGACGGCGAGGAAATAGCGGAAGTGGCGGATGTCCATGGGGGGCATTAGCTCAAAGGTAATGAAGTGATGAGGCGCGCCTAACAATGACACTGTCAGCCAGGGATAAGCTGCTCGAACCGTCACAGTAGAGAACCCTTGCCATGCCCGTCAAACCCACGCCAAGTGCACGTCAGACCTTACTGACCGCATCCGCCGTGTGCTCGCTGATCGTGCTCGACACCAACATTGTCGCCGTTACCTTGCCCAGCATTGCGCGTGACCTGGGGGCCAATTTCGCCGACATCGAGTGGGTGGTCAGCGCCTACATGTTGGCGTTCGCCGCGTTGCTGTTGCCGGCCGGTAGCCTGGCCGACCGTTTTGGTCGCCAGAAGACCCTGATGTGGGGCCTGGGGATTTTCATCGTTGCTTCACTGGGCTGCGGTGCGGCTCCGAACGCCCTGTTTCTCGACATCGCACGCGCGATCAAAGGCGTCGGCGCCGCACTGCTGTTGACCTCGGCGCTGGCAGCCATCGGCCACACCTTTCATGATGAAGCCGAACGGGCCAAGGCCTGGGCATTCTGGGGTGGCTGCATGGGCGTTGCCATGACCGCCGCGCCGACCCTGGGCGGACTGATCACCGAATTCGTGGGCTGGCGCTGGATTTTCTACCTCAACCTGCCAGTGGGCTTGTTCCTGATGTACAGGGTCTGGCGCGCGGTGCCGGAATCACGCGATGCGCAAGCAGCGCGCCTTGATCCCTGGGGCAGCCTCGCCTTCAGCGCCAGCCTGCTGTGCCTGATCTGGGGCCTGATCGAAGCCAATCGGATCGGTTGGAGCAACCCGGTCACTTATGCGCGCCTGATCGGTGGAGCAGCGTTGTTGGGACTGTTCGTGGTGATCGAACGTCTGCAACAACGCCCGATGATCGACCTGCAACTGTTCCGTCATCCACGCTTCATCGGTGCGCTGCTCGGCATGTTCGCGTACGCCGCGTGTGCTCAGGTCATGATGACCATGCTGCCGTTCTACTTGCAGAACGGGCTGGGGTTCACCGCGATTTCGGCGGGCTTGGGCATGTTGCCGTTCGCCGTCACCCTGCTGATTTTCCCGCGCATCGGTGCTCGGCTGACGGGGCGGATCACGCCGGCAAACATGATGGCCATCGGGCTCACCCTGGTAGGCTGCGGCAACTTGCTCAGTGCCTGGGCGGTCAACAGTGGCGGTTATCTGCCGTTCGCCCTGGCGATTGCCGTCACCGGTGCCGGCGCAGGTCTGCTCAACGGCGATACGCAGAAAAACATCATGGCCTGCGTCCCGCGGCAACGCACCGGCATGGCCTCGGGCATGAGCACGACCATGCGCTTCAGTGCGGTGATGCTGGCCATCGGCGTGTATGGCGCGCTGCTCGCTGGCCACACTGAACAACAGCTGCACTTCGGTTTGTCGAGTCTGGCGCCGGAGTTGCTCGAACAGTCAAAGGATGTCGCCTCGCGGGTGGTCGCCGGTGATATGAACGCGGCGTTGAGTCTGTTGCCCGAAATCGCGCGGCCGCTGGTTGAAGCCTTGGCCCGGCAGGCGTTCGTCGCGGGGTTCAGTCTGTTGTTGTGGGTGGCGGGACTCGCGGCTTTGCTCGGTGCGCTGGTGGTGGGGACGTTGATGCGCAAGCCGATTCCCACCCCTCAAACTGCTCTAGTGCCTGAATGACTCCAGCACCCGCTCGGCATTCGCGTCACAAGCCATGCCTTCCGGCCGGGCCTGAATGTTTTCGATCAAACCCTGCAACTGCGCCTTGCTTTGCGCAAGGTGCCGTTGCATGGCTTCGATCTGTTCGATCTTGCGATGCAGGCTGACCATCAACTCATCATGCTTGAACGCACCCGTCACATTGTCCGGTAACAATTGCTTGAGTTCTTCGAGGCTGAACCCGGCCTGCTGGGCGCACTGGATGATTTGCAGGGTTTGCAGGACCTGTTGCGGGTATTGTCGATAGCCGTTCGCCGAGCGCTGAACCTGCTGAATCAAACCTTGAGCCTCATAAAAGCGAATGCGCGAGGCGCTCAATCCGCTCAGCAGTGCCAATTCACCGATTTTCATTGCGACCTCATTTGCCTGCTTGACATTAAAGTTAACTTTAAGCTTAGCCTCTACTCTTCACTGATGAGGAGTCAAGCATGTCGCCCTTTCAAGCGTTGAATCTGCCCAACGGCCAGACCATCGGCAACCGCATCGCCAAAGCCGCGATGGAAGAAAACCTCGCCGACATCGATCAGGCACCCGATGGTGCGCTGTTTCGCTTGTACCAGGCCTGGGCAGATGGCGGAGCCGGGCTGCTATTGACCGGCAACGTGATGATTGACCGGCGCGCCATGACTGGCCCAGGCGGTGTAGTACTCGAAGATGAGCGGCATCTGCAACGCCTCCGTCAGTGGGCCGACATTGGGCGCAGCGGTGGTGCGCAGTTCTGGGTGCAATTGAATCACCCCGGCCGCCAGACCATGGCCAACCTTGGCCAGCAAGCGTTGGCGCCTTCGGCGGTAGCACTGGATCTGGGACAGTTTTCGAAGATGTTCGCCGAACCGAAACCCATGAGCGAAGCCGACATCGACGAGGTGATCCAGCGCTTTGCCGCCAGTGCCGCGCTGGCTGAAAAGGCCGGTTTTACCGGCGTGCAGATACATGCCGCTCATGGCTACCTGATCAGCCAGTTCCTTTCACCACTGACCAATCGCCGAACCGATCGCTGGGGCGGCTCATTGGAAAACCGTGCCCGCATGCTGCTTGCAGTGGTCGATGCCGTGCGCCAAGCGGTATCACCGCAGTTTTGCGTAGCGGTGAAGCTCAACTCGGCAGATTTCCAGCGCGGCGGCTTCGATGCCGACGACGCCCGGCAGGTTATCCAGTGGCTGAACGAGCTGCAGATCGATTTGCTCGAACTCTCGGGCGGCAGCTACGAAGCACCGGCCATGCAAGGCGAGGCCCGTGACGGGCGGACGTTGGCGCGCGAGGCTTATTTTCTGGAAATGGCCGGTGAGTTGGCTGCAGTGGCATGCATGCCGGTAATGGTCACCGGCGGGATTCGACGCCTGACAGTTGTCGAACAAGTGCTCGCCAGCGGCATCGCCATGGCTGGAATAGGCACGGCCCTCGCCGTTGAGCCCGGCTTGGTCAAGCATTGGCGAGAAGGTCTGAACAGTCACCCGCACCTGCCGCCAATTCGCTGGAAACGCAAACCGCTGGCAGCATTGGCAAACATGGCGGTCGTGAAATTCCAGCTGCATCGATTGAGTCGTGGGCGTAAGACCCGACCTGGAGTGTCGGCGCTGTGGGCGTTGATTGTCGACCAGTTGTACCTGGGCAAGCGTACCCGGCAGTATCGGCGGGCGATGGCGAAGTAATTCGATTGAGGCTGGCGGGTACACCGCTATCGCGAGCAGGCTCGCCGTGATCGGCGCGCAGCACAGGAAAAATCACCCCGGCAACAACTCATCGATATGCCGATACTCCGACTGCAACTGCTCCGCCATCACCTTGCAGCGACCCAGCCTGATCGGCCCACGCTCGATATCGATCAGCAGCCCGGGACAATTGAATGGCTGCAATGTCGCCCCGTCCTTGATCCGCCCATCCGTGATCACCAGCAAGCGTTGCTGCTCGGCCGGAAAGCGCTTTCGCCGGGCCGCAAGCCACTGCCCCGCTTCGCTCAACGCCGCCAGCAACGGCGTGCCGCCACCGGCGCCCAGTCCATCAAGCCAGTGACGCAAACCGCTGGACGCTTTCAACCCTTGAACCTGCCACTTCGGCGCAGCGCCACTGGCAGACAGCAAGGCCAGCCGGGCGCGTTGGCGATAGGCGTCATCGAACAACTGCGCGAGCAAACCCTTGGCATCGCTCAAGGCATGGTGCCGACGGGTCGAAGCCGACGCATCGACAATCACCAGCCACAATTGATGAGCCGAACGTGTGCGCACGTGGAACAACAGATCCGCACGCACACGTGGCCGACCAATGAGCAAGGTCCCCGGCCAGTTGATCGAACCGCTGCAGGCAGCGTGACGCTTGCCCTGTCGGCCATCGTCCAGTCGTCCGGCGCGGGGCCTGGCATTCGCCCCCGCGTCGGATCGGGGGCGAATGCCTAGGGCTTTTTTGGCCAGCTCGGCACTTCCCGGCGGGCGCCGACAGGCGATGCCTGAGGAGCCATTTCACCCCACTGCCCCTGGCCCTCACCCGGATTGGTCGTTTGCGGCGAAGACGACTGTGGCGCTTGCGCCGGTTGTGGTGCCGATGCGGCAAGCTCACGGCGACGATGGCGCAAGGCGAACTCGGCGACCGCGTCGATATCTTCGACGCTGATGGCACGAGCGCCACGCCAGGCTGCGTGGGCACGAGCCGCGCGCAGCCAGACCAGATCGGCGCGCATGCCGTCGACTCCGGCGGCGAAGCAGCGTTCAGTGATCTGCGCCAGCGCGTCGTCGTCCAGCGGGATGCTCGTCAACGCAACGCGTGCCTGCTGGCAACGCTCGCGCAGGCTCGCTTGTTGGCTCTCCCACGTGGCGCAAAAGCGCTGGGGATCGCTGTCGAAATCCAGGCGCCGACGGATGATCTGGCCGCGCTCTGCCGGTGCGGTGTGGCCGCTGAGTGCGACATTCAAGCCAAAGCGGTCAAGCAGCTGCGGCCGCAATTCGCCCTCTTCCGGGTTCATGGTGCCGATCAACACGAATTTCGCCGAATGCCGATGGGAGATGCCATCCCGCTCGATCAGATTGGTACCGCTGGCGGCGACGTCGAGTAGCAGATCGACCAGATGATCCGGCAGCAGGTTGACCTCATCGACGTAGAGCACGCCGCCATCAGCCTTGGCCAGCACACCCGGTGAAAATTGCGCCCGGCCTTCACTCAGCGCGGCATCCAGATCGAGGGTACCGACCAACCGCTCCTCAGTCGCGCCCAACGGCAGGGTAACGAATTGACCGCTGGCGAGCAGGTCCGCCAGGCCTCGAGCCAGGGTCGACTTGGCCATGCCACGCGGACCTTCGATCAGCACACCGCCAATTTTCGGGTCGATGGCAGTCAGGTACAGCGCGAGCTTCAAATCGTCGGCGCCGACCACGGCGGACAGGGGGAAATGCGGAGTGTCGGTCATGTCGGGTTTCTCATCATGGTCGGTCATTACTCTGTGGCGAGGGAGCTTGCTCCCGCTGGGCTGCGCAGCGGCCCCAAAAATCAGATACACCACGGTTTCAGGCTTTTTGTGATCGTTCCCACGCTCTGCGTGGGAATGCCTCAACGGACGCTCCGCGTTCGGCT
>NZ_RCOE01000043.1:0-13252 GCF_004321495.1 Pseudomonas sp. Sample_10 | reverse complement strand
CGACGATGGTGTCGTCATCGGCCACTTCTTCATCGAAGGTGAAGCCGTACTGAAAACCTGAACAACCGCCGCCCGTAACGAATACGCGCAGCTTCAAGCGATCATTGCCCTCTTCATCGACCAGGCTCTTCACCTTGTGCGCGGCACCATGGGTGAATTGCAAAGCCGTGGGGGTGAAGGATTCGACGCTCATGCTGACTATCTCCCGGCGCTAAGCCGTCATATTGCGTGATGACGCGCATTATCCGCTTCTCCTAGAAAAGCGGTCAACTATTGTTATGCTATATCAACCAACCCAACCGCCATCCGCAAATGCAAAAAGGCCCGTTCAACGGGCCTTTTTTTGTGTGCAAACCAGCTTTACGGCAGCATGCCTGCGTGGGACAGACCCAGACGTTCGTCCAGACCGAACAGGATGTTCATGTTCTGTACCGCTTGCCCCGAAGCACCTTTGACCAGGTTATCGATCACCGAGAGTACGACTACCAGATCACCGTCCTGCGGACGATGCACCGCAATACGGCATACGTTGGCACCGCGCACGCTGCGGGTTTCCGGATGACTTCCGGCCGGCATGACGTCGACGAACGGTTCGTTGGCATAGCGCTTTTCAAACAGCGCCTGCAGATCCACCGAGCGATCCACGACCGTCGCGTATAGCGTCGAGTGAATGCCACGGATCATCGGCGTAAGGTGCGGAACGAAAGTCAGGCCTACGTCCTTGCCCGCTGCACGACGCAGCCCCTGACGAATTTCCGGCAGGTGACGATGACCTTTGACGGCGTACGCCTTCATGCTTTCCGACGTTTCAGAGTACAGCGAGCCTACAGAGGCACCCCGGCCAGCGCCGCTCACGCCAGACTTGCAGTCAGCGATCAGGTGCGAAGCATCGGCCAGGCCGGCTTCGAGCAATGGCAGGAACCCCAATTGCGTCGCCGTCGGATAGCAGCCCGGGACAGCAATCAGGCGCGCCTTCTTGATTTGCTCACGATTGACTTCCGGCAGACCATAGACCGCCTCGTCCAGCAACTCTGGCGCGCCATGCGGCTGGCCATACCACTTGGCCCACTCATCGGCATCCTGCAGACGGAAATCCGCCGACAGGTCGATGACTTTGGTCCCGGCTGCCAGCAGTTCACCCGCCAAGGCATGGGCAACACCGTGGGGCGTGGCGAAGAACACAACATCGCAGGCGCCCAGCGTCTTGATGTCCGGAACGCTGAATGCCAAACCGTCGTAGTGGCCGCGCAGGTTCGGATACATGTCGGCCACGGCAAGGCCAGCCTCGGATCGGGAAGTGATGACAACGACTTCCGCTTGCGGATGTTGCGCCAACAGACGCAGCAGTTCGACACCGGTGTAACCCGTGCCGCCGACGATACCGACCTTGACCATAAACCTGCCCTCAACGAACCCACTGGAAAGCCGTCGATAATAGGGGCCGCGCGCGCCTGCGACAACCGGCAAGGTGACGTGCGGACGCTCAAGCCTCTACTATTCCGGCTACCGTGAATCCTGGGATAACTAAAAATGCTTTTTCTGTGGCTTAAAGCGCTTCATATCGTCAGCGTCGTTTGCTGGTTCGCCGGCCTGTTCTACCTGCCGCGCTTGTTCGTTTATCACGCTCAAAGCGAAGACACCGTCAGTAAGGAGCGTTTCAGCATCATGGAGCGCAAGCTGTACCGGGGCATCATGGGGCCGGCGATGATTGCGACCCTGATCTTCGGCGGCTGGCTGATCAGCCTGAACCCCGGCGCTTATTTCAGCCAAGGCGGATGGATGCACGCCAAATTGACCCTGGTGGTATTGCTGATCGGTTACCACCACATGTGCGGTGCGCAGGTAAAGCGTTTTGCCCGTGGCGAAAACACCCGCAGCCATGTCTTTTTTCGCTGGTTCAATGAAGTGCCGGTTCTGATATTGCTGGCAATCGTAATTCTGGTCGTCGTTCGGCCGTTCTAATTCCATCAGATAACTTACCGGGGTACTTCCAATGTCGCTGCCCGCTCTGCTCGAACAACGTCTGCGTTTGCCCGTGGTGGCAGCGCCGATGTTCCTGATATCCAACCCGCAACTGGTGCTCGCCTGCTGCCGTAATGGCGTGGTTGGCAGTTTCCCTGCGTTGAACCAGCGCGAGAGCAGCGGCTTCAAAGCCTGGCTGGAGGAGATCGAAGCAGGACTGGCAACAATGGAAGAACCTGCGCCATACGCGGTGAACCTGATCGTCCACAACAGCAACCCTCGGCTCCAGGCTGACCTCGATATCTGCATCGAACACAAAGTGCCGATCGTGATCACCAGCCTCGGCGCGGTGAAAGAACTGGTCGACGCGGTCCACAGCTACGGTGGCCTGGTGTTCCATGACGTAACGACCCGCCGCCATGCAGAAAAGGCCGCCGAGGCCGGTGTGGATGGCCTGATCGCCGTCGCCGCAGGCGCTGGCGGGCATGCCGGGACCTGGAGCCCGTTCTCGCTGATCGCCGAGATCCGGCAGTTCTTCGACAAGACCTTGCTCTTGGCTGGCTGCCTTAACCACGGCCACGAAATTCTGGCGGCGCAATTGCTCGGTGCAGATCTTGCCTACTTCGGCACGCGATTTATCGGCACAACCGAGAGTCATGCACCCGACGCTTATAAAGAGATGCTGCTGACGTCCAAAGCGGCGGACATCGTCCATACTCCAGCGGTGTCAGGTGTACCGGCGAGCTTCATGCGCCAAAGCCTCGAAGCTGCCGGCTTCGACATGGCGGCGCTGCAAAATAAAGGCGAGGTCAATTTCGGCTCTAAACTCAAGCCGCTGAACGATGAAGCCAAAGCCTGGAAAACCGTGTGGTCCGCAGGCCAGGGCGTAGGCGAAATCGATGACCTGCCGAGTGTTGACCAATTGGTCGCGCGCCTCGACGCCGAGTATCGCAAGGCGCTGGAGCACGCCGCTCAATTACCCAAGCGCTGGCCACGCTGAAACAAAAACAGGCCAGTCCAACATGGCTGGACTTACACTCGCTGTACTAAAACTCTCGCGACAAGGATGCCTCGGCAATGAGCGAAGACCGTTTCAAGATCGTGTTCGACGGCGCTCTGCTACCAGGTGTCGATATTGGCACCGCCAAACTCAATCTCGCGGCGCTGTTCAAGAGCGACGTCACCGCCATCGAACGCTTGTTCAGTGGCCGGCCTGTAGCCCTCAAGCGCGATCTGTCGCACGCCGATGCACAGACCTACCTCCAGGCTCTGAAGAACACCGGCATCGATGCGCGTATCGAATCCGAACCTTCGTTCCAATTGCATCTGTCCGACGTTCACGATCATGTGCCCGCTGACGCAATAGCAGAGCCGCAGTCTCCTTATGCACCTCCTCGAGCCATTGTCGGTGAAGGTGTTACAGGGTTCGCCACACTCAAACCATTTGGCGTTGAAGGGCGTATCGGGCGCCTGCGTTTTCTCGCCTGGTCGATGGTGCTTGGACTTGTGACAATGGCCGTTGTCGGTGTATTCGCCCTGATTGGCCTCGCGCTTGTCAGCAGCGACTCGACTGCCGGCCTGATCATCGCTGGCATTATGGCCTTCTCCCTCTGTCTGGCGTTCCTCATCGCCAGCATCATGATCAGCGTCCAGCGCTTGCACGATATTGGCTGGTCAGGCTGGCTGTGGTTGCTCAATCTTGTGCCGTTCGTGGGCAGTTTCTTTCCGCTGTTGCTGCTGGCGATGCCGGGTAACCAGACTGCCAACCGGTACGGCGCTCCGCCGCCACCCAACAGCACTGCCGTCAAAGTGTTATCCGCGTTATGGCTGGTGGTGATCGCGCTGTTTATCGTCGCAGCCCTGGCGGGCGGCCTTTCAGCCATAAAGGATGAGTACGAAAACACGCTCGAAAGCAGCTACCAAAGTGGCTCGGTCACCACCGACGAAATTGAAGTCGAAGTCGAACCTGACGCAAATTCGGCCGCCGATGCAGCCGAAGAAGCCCAGCCCCCTGTAGACTCTGCCAAAGAATGAACAGCGCTCCCCACCCGTGACACCCGCGTCGCGGCGCGGAGCTGTTGCGATGGAGAACTGCATGACCCGTTACGCTCTGATCACTGGCGCTTCCAGCGGCATCGGCCTGGCGATGGCCGAAGCGCTGGCCCGCCGCGGACGCAGCCTGCTTCTGGTGGCCCGACAGCGTGATCAGCTGGAAAGTATTGCAACTGAATTGACGCAACGCTTTGGCGTGGAAGTGCTGTTCCGCGCCTGCGACCTGGGGGAACCGCTGCGGTTGTCCGGGTTCCTGCTGGAGTTGGAGGAAGGTGACCGTCAGATCGATCTGCTGGTCAATTGCGCCGGTATCGGCACCTGCGGTCCCTTTCTGGCCCAGGACTGGATGACCGAGCAAGACCTGATCGAAGTCAACATCCTGGCCCTCACGCGTTTATGCCACGCCATCGGTAACAGTATGGCGCTACAAGGCGGCGGGCAGATCCTGAATGTCGCTTCGGTCGCAGCGTTCCATCCTGGTCCGTGGATGAGCACTTATTACGCGAGCAAGGCCTACGTGCTGCACTTCTCCGAAGGGCTGCGCGTCGAGCTGAAAAAATGTGCGGTCAAGGTCTCGGTGCTCTGCCCTGGTCCGACGCGCACCGGATTTTTCCGTACCGCGCAGTTGAACACAGACAAACTGGCCGACAGCAAACTGCTGATGAGCCCGCAAGAAGTGGCGCTCTACACCGTACGGGCTCTTGAGAAAAACCGCGCAATCATTATTCCGGGACGGCGCAATCGCTGGCTCGCCGCCCTGCCCCGGTTCGGCTCGCGCTGGCTGATCCGGACAATCACCGGCATGGTCAACAAGGCTTATTGCCCGCGCTAAATGGTCTGGCAGGTAAAAAGCTGGGCTCGGGCAAATCCCATGAGTACACTCAGGCCAGCCCAAACAACGGAGAAAACAGCTGTGGATACTCTGTTCACCAAGATCATCAACCGGGAAATTCCGGCGAAGATCATCTACGAGGACGACCAGGTTCTGGCCTTCCACGACATCGCCCCACAGGCACCGGTACATTTTCTGGTGATTCCGAAGAAGCCGGTGCGCACCCTGAATGACCTGACCGAAGACGACAAGGCATTGGCCGGACACATTCTGTTTACCGCCCAGCGCCTGGCTTTGGAGCTTGGTTGTGAGAAGGGCTTTCGCGTTGTCATGAACTGCAATGAAGAAGGTGGACAAACTGTCTATCACATTCATATGCATGTGCTGGGTCAGCGCCAGATGCACTGGCCGCCGGGCTGATGACAACACACCCGATGGGAATGGCCAAGTGGCGCTCCCATCGGGGCATCACAACATTGTCATGGCAACTGCAGCACAATGACCCAGCGCAAACCTTCCCCGGCCGATTGGGTTAAACTGGCCGCCGAGATTCCTCCGGAGGTCAGCATGACTACCCAACGTCACTACTCGCCGATTGACCGCCTTCTGCTGCAAGCCGATGCCGCGATGCGTACTTTGCTGCCTTTCAGTGGCCAGCCATACCGCCCGTCACCCGCCATCGTGCAGCCGGACGTGAAAATGAGCGATGAAGAGACCCGGCACGTCGCCGGCCTGATGCGCATCAACCATACCGGCGAAGTCTGCGCCCAGGCGCTGTACCAGGGCCAAGCCCTGACCGCCAAGCTGCCGCAAGTGCGCGCCGCCATGGAGCATGCCGCCGAAGAAGAAGTCGACCATCTGGCCTGGTGCGAACAACGCATCCATCAGTTGGGCAGCCACACCAGCATTCTCAATCCGCTGTTCTATGGCATGTCGTTCGGAATCGGCGCTGTTGCCGGGCTGATCAGTGACAAAGTCAGCCTGGGTTTCGTTGCAGCGACCGAAGATCAGGTGTGCAAACACTTGAACGAACACCTTGAGCAACTGCCGGCCGAGGATGAAAAGTCCCGGGCGATCCTGGAGCAAATGCGCATCGACGAAGAACAGCACGCCGAAAGTGCGCTAGACGCAGGCGGCTTTCGGTTTCCGGCGCCGGTGAAGTTCGGGATGAGCTTGCTGGCCAAGGTGATGACCAAGAGTACTTATCGGATCTGACCTGAGGTAGCGAGCTGGCTCGCTTCTACAAGGGACAAAAAAGGCGACTACCGTGTGGTATTCGCCTTTTTTGTGCTCGAAAACTGTTGAATCAACCGAGCTCGATGATCTCGTAGTCGTGGGTAATTTCGACACCCGCCGCGCCAAGCATGATCGATGCCGAGCAGTATTTTTCGGCGGACAGTTCGATGGCACGCTTGACCTGGGCCTCTTTCAAGCCACGGCCCTTGACCACAAAGTGCATGTGGATTTTGGTGAAGACTTTCGGGTCCTCGGTCGCGCGCTCGGCTTCGAGGAAGGCTTCACAGCTCTCGACAGCCTGGCGGGATTTCTTGAGGATGCTGACCACATCGAAGTTGCTGCAACCGCCAACACCCAGCAGGAGCATTTCCATCGGCCGGACACCCAAATTGCGGCCGCCAGCGTCGGGCGGACCATCCATGACCACGACATGACCGCTACCGGATTCGCCGAGGAACATGGCTTCGCCAGCCCATTGGATGCGTGCCTTCATCGCCAAGACTCCACTGTATAAAAAAGGGTCGCCAGCTTAGCACAGGCCCCGCGGTAGACGGCGGCCTCGTCGTGGGACGCAACCTACGGCCCTGTAGGTAATTTCTCGAATAATGTCGGAAGTGTCTGTTAAGCTGACGCCAATTCGCTGACGCACAACCAGCCTTTGCCGCGGCTTGCGCAATTCATAAAAAAATCAAACATACCGTGCAGTTTTTTCGGGATACAACCATGGTTGCTATTGCCCCCACACTCAAGATCAAGAACCTCGATAAGCTGCTGATGCATTGTCAGCGCCGCCGCTATCAGGCCAAGAGCAACATCATCTGCGCCGGAGATCGTTCGGAGACGTTGTTTTTCATCATCAAGGGATCGGTCACCATCCTCATTGAGGATGACGACGGTCGGGAAATGATCATCGCGTATCTCAATACCGGGGATTTCTTCGGCGAGCTGGGCTTGTTCGAGCAGGCGGGTCTGGAACAAGAGCGAAGCGCTTGGGTAAGGGCCAAGGTTGAATGCGAAGTCGCGGAAATCAGCTACGCGAAATTCCGCGAACTGTCGCAGCAGGATCCGGACATCCTTTACGTGCTTAGCGGACAAATCGCACAACGCCTGCGCAATACCACGCGCAAAGTGGGTGACCTGGCGTTTTTCGACGTGACTGGCCGCGTCGCGCGTTGCCTGCTTGAGTTATGCAAACAACCAGACGCCATGACCCACCCCGACGGCATGCAGATCAAGGTAACGCGTCAGGAAATCGGGCGGATTGTCGGGTGTTCCCGGGAGATGGTAGGTCGCGTGCTCAAGGATCTTGAGGAACGCAACCTGGTGGACGTTAAAGGCAAGACCATGGTGGTCTTTGGCACACGCTAGGCGCTGAACATCTGCTTGAGCATCAGCCGGTAGAGCTCGTCCAGACGGGCCAGTGCATCCGGCGCCGTGAATTTCTCGTGCAGGGCGATGTGGCTTTCGGCTCGCACTCGCTGGTCCAGGCCACAAGCCTCGTTGAAACGATTGACCGCCGCGACCATCGACTCTCGTTCGTTATCAATCAACATCGCCCCGTGCACCAGGCCCACCGGACGCTGACCGCCCTGACTCTGGCGCCAGCGCTGGGCGGTGCCGACCATCTTGCGTCCGTCCAGGTTGACGTTGAAGCGACCGTCGCAAAACGCACCTTCGATTTCACCGAGGGACGAGGTGCCGCCCAACTCATCCAGCAACTGACAGATCGGGTCGCAAAGGCGCCGGTAGCCAGATTCGATGCGATTCAAATCGCCTTCGCTGCGTGGCGGTGCGTAAACCAGGGCGATGTTGATTGTTGTGGCTGACTGGGGAACGGGTTCGCCTCCGGTATCGCGCAACAATACCGGCCAGCCCGCTGCTGCCGAGACCTCACAGGCAGCATCGAAGGCCGGAAGACGATTCAAACGGCGTGGCATCACCAAAGCCTGATCGCTGGGTTGCCAGAACAACAGACCGAACTCTGCATCACCGGCACAGACTGATGCCAGCAAGTCTTGTTCGGCTTGCAGGCCGGCTTCGATGGTCAGGGAGACAGGTGAGGTCATAAGGTTTTCCGTAGGACAGGGAGTCTGAGGTGTTTCTTATGCCGCTATCGCGAGCAGGCTCAGTCCTACAGGGGATTGGTTCAGACCAAAATTCCAATGTGGGTGCAAGCTTGCTCGCGATGCTTATTCAGTCAAGTGTTGAACCGCTGACAGGAAGGCCGCGCTCCGGAAAGAACAGGCGCTGCAATTCAGTGCCAGGGCTTTCGGCGCGCATGAACGCCTCGCCGACCAGGAACGCATACACATCGCTGATTTCCATCAACTCGACATCGGCCCGATTGAGGATGCCGCTCTCGGTGACCACCAGACGATCCCGAGGAATGCGCGGCAGCAGGTCGAGGGTGGTTTCCAGGTTGACGTCGAAGGTGTGCAGGTTGCGGTTGTTCACACCAATCAACGGTGTGTCGAGGGTTTTCAAGGCCCGCTCCAGCTCATCGCCGTCATGCACTTCCACCAGCACATCAAGGTTGACGCTTTTGGCGACGGCGGCCAGTTCGGCCATTTTCACGTCGTCCAGCGCGGAGACGATCAACAGCACGCAGTCTGCACCCAGCGCACGGGCTTCCACGATCTGGTACGGATCGATCATGAAATCCTTGCGGATGACCGGCAACTTGCAGGCAGCACGAGCCTGCTGCAGGTACACATCGGCTCCCTGGAAGTAATCGATGTCGGTGAGTACCGACAGGCAGGTGGCCCCGCCCTTTTCGTAGCTTTTAGCGATGTCGGCAGGAACGAAGTTCTCGCGGATCACGCCTTTGCTCGGCGAAGCCTTCTTGATTTCGGCAATGACCGCCGGCTCTTTTTGCTTCGCCTGTTCGATCAATGCCTTGGCAAAACCACGGGGTGCATCGGCCGCCTTGGCCAGGTTTTCCAGCTCTGCGAGACTTACGCGAGCACTGCGCTCGGCAACTTCCTCGACCTTGCGCGCCAGAATCTTTTCCAGAACCGTCGGTACACTCATCCCTCATTCTCCACTTTGAATACCGCGGTAAACGCACCCAGTTCCTCGAGCTTTTCCCGAGCGAGACCGGTATGCAGCGCATCGTGCGCCAGGGCAACGCCCTCTTTCAGGCTGCTGGCATGGTCGGCCGCGTACAACGCAGCGCCGGCATTGAGCATGATCATCTCCGCCGCCTTCTGACCGTTTTCGGTCTTGCGCTTGCCCAGGGCATCGCGAATCAGCTCGAGGGACGCCGCCGGGCTTTCCACCGCCAGGCCATGCAGGCTTTGGCTCTTCATGCCCAGGTCTTCCGGCTCGACCCAATACTCGGTGATTTTGTCGTCCTTGAGCTCCGCCACGAAGGTCGGTGCCGCCAGGCTGAACTCATCCAGGCCATCTTTGGAATGCACCACCAGCACATGCTTGCTGCCCAAACGCTGTAGCACTTCGGCCAATGGCCGGCACAATGCCTGGGTGAACACGCCCACTACCTGATGCTTCACACCGGCCGGATTCGTAAGCGGGCCGAGCATGTTGAACAGCGTGCGCAGGCCCAGCTCCTTGCGCGGACCGGCGGCGTGTTTCATGGCGCTGTGATGGGTCTGGGCAAACATGAAGCCGATACCGACGTTGTCGATGCAGCGCGCCACCTGGACCGGCGTCAGGTTCAGGTAAATACCGGCCGCCTCCAGCAAATCGGCACTGCCGCTCTTGCCCGAGACCGCACGGTTACCATGCTTGGCCACGGTGCAACCGGCTGCCGACACCACGAAAGCGGAAGCGGTCGAGACGTTGAAAATGTTGGCGCCATCACCGCCGGTGCCGACCACATCGACCACGCCGTCGAGGGTCTTGAGTTCGACCTTGTCTGCCAATTCGCGCATGACCGACACGGCGCCGACGATTTCGTCGATGCTTTCGCTTTTCATGCGCATGGCCATCATGAATGCGCCGATCTGCGCGTCCGTGCATTGGCCGGTCATGATTTCGCGCATGACATCGCGCATCTCATCGGTGCTGAGGTCGAGTTGTTCGACGATACGGCTCAGGGCTGTCTTGATATTCATGAAAAGTCCTTAGCGCGTGCCGCCGGTTTGTTTGAGGAAGTTGGCGAACAATTCGTGGCCCTGCTCGGTGAGGATCGATTCAGGATGGAACTGCACGCCTTCGATGTTCAGAGTCTTGTGACGCAGGCCCATGATCTCGTCGACCGAGCCGTCTTCGAGCTGAGTCCATGCGGTCAGTTCGAGACAATCAGGCAAGGTTTCGCGTTTGACGATCAACGAATGATAGCGCGTGACCGTCAGCGGTATGTTCAGGCCGGCGAAGACGCCCTTGTCTTCGTGGAACACCGGGCTGGTCTTGCCGTGCATGACCTGGCGGGCGCGGACCACATCACCGCCGAATGCCTGGCCGATGGATTGATGGCCCAGGCACACACCCAGAATCGGCAACTTGCCGGCGAAGTGTTTGATGACGTCAATCGAGACGCCAGCTTCGGTCGGCGTGCAAGGACCGGGAGAAACAACGATGCGCTCGGGGTTGAGGGCTTCGATTTCGGCAACAGTAAGCTCATCGTTGCGCACGACTTTGACCTGGGAGCCCAGCTCACCAAGGTATTGCACAACGTTGTAGGTAAAAGAGTCGTAGTTATCGATCATCAGCAACATGGCGTTAAGAACCTCTTGAATTCACTGACTTGAACAGCCTTCGAAGGATTACCCGCAGCGCCCTGCACTTTGTCGTTCGCTGCAATCGCGCGGCAAGGCGGTATGTCACGGGTTAAGAAGGCAAAGCGGTAAAGATCCGGCCGGGCCGGCAGAAGGATTCAGGCGCGCCAACGCCAACGGGCGTGTGCCTTGATGACTTGATCCAGGAGTTTGCTGACGATCAACACGGGGAAGGTCTCATTTATACGTCCGGGCACAGTAACTTAGCCGAGCGGAGCGTGCAATATGGCGCGAACGAAGCTCAGGTAACAAACGGCGGGTTCGCGCCGAATGGCATCTGCTTCTATAGTTTTTGGCACGATCGTTTCATCCACTAAAACAATAAAAAACGGACTTGCCCATGCCAGGAAAAACACTGTTCGTACCACTCGCCGGTTGCATGCTTGCAATGGCTTGCGCCCAGGCGATGGCCGCGCCTAATCCTTACTCGAACTTCATCGTGTTTGGCGACAGCCTCAACGATGCAGGACAGTTCACCGATACCGGAGGCCCTCCCGGTTCGACGCTTCGCTTCACTAACCGAACCGGGCCGACTTACCAGGACGGTAGTGGCGAAGTGTATTCCGCCAACTCGACGCAGTTGCTGGGTGCAAGGCTCGGGTTTTCCGCGGACGATACTGCCGCGTCGACCTCTGCGGCGCGCGCCAGCCAAGGGTTGCCCGATGGCAATAACTGGGCCGTGGGCGGCTACCGCACCGACCAGATCCTCAGTTCAATCACTACCGTCTCCGCCACTGGCGAGCGCACCCGAGCGGGCTATCTACCGACCAACAACTTGCGCGCCGATCCGAACGCCCTGTATTACCTCTCCGGCGGCGGCAACGATTTTCTCCAGGGACGGGTGCAAAGTGGCGCTCAGGCCAATGCCGCTGCGGACCGCCTGGCCAACAGCGCTCAGGTCCTGCAAACCGCCGGTGCCCGTTACATCATGGTCTGGCTGCTGCCTGACCTGGGTCTGACCCCGGCTATCAACGGCACCCCGCTGCAGACGCCCTCCTCGCAACTGAGTGCGGCCTTCAACCGGCAACTGGTCAATCGGCTGGCGGGCATCGATGCGCAAATCATCCCGTTGAATATTCCATTGCTGTTGCAGGAAACCTTCGCCGACCCCGCGCGTTTCGGCCTCGCCACCGGCCAGAACTTGACTGCCACGTGCTTCAGCGGCGATGGCTGCACTGAAAACGCTGCCTTTGGTATCAACAGCGCCACGCCGGACCCGAGCAAGCTGATCTACAACGATGGCGTTCACCCGACTGAAACGGGGCAAAGGTTGATTTCCGACTACGCCTATTCCTTGCTCGCCGCGCCTTGGGAACTGACGCTGCTGCCAGAAATGGCCCACGCGACCTTACGCGCCCACCAGGACGAACTACGCAGCCAATGGCAATCGGACTGGGAAAATTGGCAGGCGGTCGGGCAATGGCGTGCGATCGTCGCCGGCGGCGGTCAGCACCTTGATGTCGATAGTCAAAACAGCGGCGCCAGCGCGGATGGCAGTGGCTATAACTTGAATATTGGCGGCAGTTATCGTCTTGACGACGCCTGGCGCGTGGGTGTGGCGGCAGGGTTCTATCGACAGAATCTGGAGGCCGGCGATAACGATTCAGACTACAAACTCAACAGTTACCTGGCGACCGTGTTTGCCCAATTCCAACAGAACCGCTGGTGGGCCGATGCCGCGTTGACCGGTGGCAAGCTCGATTACGACAACCTCAAACGCAAATTCGATCTGGGTGCCAGCGAAGGCTCGGAAAAAGGCGATACCGATGGCTATCTCTGGGCTTTCGGTGCACGGGTTGGCTATGACATTGCGCAGCCGGGCAGCGACTGGCACCTGTCGCCGTTCATCAGCGCCGACTACGCGAAGGTTGAAGTCGACGGTTATTCGGAAAATGACAACCGCTCCACGGCTTTGACCTTTGACGACCAGAAACGCGATTCAAAACGTCTCGGCGCCGGGCTGCAGGGCAAATACCAGATCACCCCTCAAACCCTGGTGTTCGGTGAATATGCCTATGAGCGCGAGTATGAAGATGATGTGCAGAAGGTGAATATCGCGCTCAATAGCCTGCCAACCCTCGACTTCACGCTTGATGGTTATACGCCGCAAAGCCACCTGAACCGCGTGAGTCTGGGCGTGAGCCACAAGTTGACGGCTGACCTGGCGTTGCGCGGTGGCTACACGTTCCGCAAGGATGATGACTTTACCCAGCAAGGGCTTACCGTCGGGGTTGCGCTGGACTTCTGATCCGGCAAACAGCAGGCACAAAAAACGCGGCACCCTCTCGGGTGACGCGTTTTTCTAATGCCGGTGAGTTCCTTGTGAAAACTCAGCTTGCCGGGGTTTGCTCGGCCAGGGCCACGGCACGGAACATCGCGCGGCGCTTGTTCAGGGTTTCTTCCCATTCCAGCGCCGGCACCGAGTCGGCGA
>NZ_RCOE01000145.1:0-13678 GCF_004321495.1 Pseudomonas sp. Sample_10 | reverse complement strand
GCATAAATCTGCTGGCCACCGCGTACTGGCGAAGTGATGATTTTGGTCGGTTTGATCGTCGGCTCCGGCGGTTTTTCCGGTTTTTTTGCAACGGCGCCTTCGTTCAGGTCCAGCGCACGCTCACGCGCACCGGAGGGCGGCAGCACCGGCAGATCGACCGCGATGGCCGCTGCGATGTCTTCAATGCGGCTGGCACGGATCGCCAGGGTGCGCAGGCCATGCTGGCGGCAGACGCGCATCAGGCCCGGCAGATCGACCGCACCTTCGCTGGCCGGGAGTTTGTCCAGGGCCAGTACCAGCGGCGCATTGCTGAAAAAACCAGGCGCCTGGGCGACCTTGGCGGCCAATTGCCGGTCGAGGCCCTCGAGGTCGTTACGGGCCAGTTCCAGCACCGTAATGGCGAGCATGCTGCCCTTCAGCTGGAACACGGGATCTTGGTCTAGCGGTTCGGTTTGGCTCATGGTCGGCATACAACGACTTGTCACTAAAAGTGCCGAGACTTATAACGAGAACGCCCGCAGGCCGCAAGCCGGGTCGAACGATGTAGAATGCGCGGCCATTGTCTTAACGGATGCATTAATGGACCGCCCGCGTTTTCGAAAAACCTTTCTCTCTCCACGTTTCTGGCCGCTGTGGTGTGGCTTGGGGCTGTTGTGGCTGATTGTCCAGTTGCCGTATCCGGCATTGTTGTGGCTCGGTCGCGCGCTCGGCGCCTTGATGTATCGCGTGGCGGGCGACCGACGGCGCATCGCCAAGCGCAATCTGGAGCTGTGTTTCCCGGAAAAGTCCGCGGCCGAGCGCAAGCGCCTGCTCAAGGAAAACTTCGCCTCCACCGGCATCGCGTTTTTCGAAATGGCCATGAGCTGGTGGTGGTCGCGCGAGCGGTTGGCGAAGCTGGCACATATTGAAGGGCTGGAGCATTTGCAGCAGGCTCAGCGCGAAGGCAAGGGCGTGATCCTGATGGCGGTGCATTTCACCACCCTGGAAATCGGTGCGGCGCTGTTGGGCCAGCAGCACACCATCGACGGCATGTACCGCGAGCACAAGAACCCGTTGTTCGACTTCGTCCAGCGCCAGGGACGTGAGCGCCACAACCTCGATTCGCTGGCGGTGGAGCGTGAAGATGTGCGCGGCATGCTCAAGCTGCTGCGTGCGGGGCGGGCGATCTGGTACGCGCCGGATCAAGACTACGGCGCCAAGCAAAGCATTTTCGTGCCGCTGTTCGGCATCCAGGCTGCAACCGTCACCGCCACCAGCAAGTTTGCGCGGCTGGGCAAGGCGCTGGTGGTGCCGTTCACCCAGGAGCGTCTGGCGGATGGCAGCGGTTATCGTCTGGTCATCCATGCGCCGCTCGAAGGCTTCCCCGGCGAAACCGAAGAGGCCGATTGCCTGCGTATCAACCAATGGATCGAAGGCGTATTGCGCGAATGTCCGGAGCAATACCTGTGGGCGCACCGCCGCTTCAAGAGTCGTCCACCGGGCGAGCCCAAGCTCTACGCAAAACGCGGTTGACCCGCCGCCCCCAATAACACCATGGAGTGTTGCAATGAGTCCTGCTGAACCGGTAACTGGTTTGATTCTTTCCGGTGGCGGGGCGCGGGCGGCCTATCAGGTGGGCGTGCTGGCGGCAATTGCCGAGCTTTTGCCCCTGGGTGCGGACAATCCGTTTCCGGTGATTGTCGGCACCTCGGCCGGGGCGATCAATGCAGTCAGCCTGGCCAGCGGCGCCACGGATTTTCGCGCTGCCATCGAACGCTTGACGGTCTTCTGGCAGGGCTTTCGCAGTCGCCTGGTGCTGCGCAGCGACTGGCCTGGCGTCATCCATCAGGCCAGCCGCTTTATCAGCCACAGTTTGCTGGGCCTCGGTGCTCAGGTGCCGGTTGCGCTGCTTGACAGCTCGCCGCTGCGCCGTTTGCTCAACGACAAGTTGCAGATGACCGGCATCGCCGAATCCATCGCACAAAAGCAGTTGAAGGCGGTGGCGGTGACGGCATTCGGTTACGAGTCGGGGCAGGCCGTGACGTTTTACCAGGGCGGCGGCACAATCGAAGCCTGGTTGCGTCATCGCCGGATCGGCGTTCCTGCGCAATTGTCCGTTGATCACCTGCTGGCCAGTTCAGCCATTCCACTGCTGTTCGCCCCGGTGAAAATCGGCGAGGAATATTTCGGCGATGGCGCGGTGCGGCAGTCAGCACCGATCAGCCCGGCGCTGCACCTGGGCGCCAATCGTGTGCTGGTGGTGGGCGTCAGCGGCAACCCGCGAGGCGTCGACCCCGAGCATCCGTTGCAACGTGTCTACACCGGCCAGCAACCGACCCTGGCGCAAATCGGTGGGCACATGCTCAACAGTACGTTCATCGACAGCCTGGAAAGCGACATTGAGTTGTTGCGCCGCTTGAATCAGTTCAGCCACCTCATGCCTGACGGTACACCGACGCGCACCTTGGGCGTGGCCCCGGTCGAGGTGTTGGTGATTTCACCGAGTCAGCCAATCGACGAGATCGCTGCACGTCATCGCCAGGAACTGCCGGCGGCATTGCGGCTGTTTCTGCGCGGACCGGGCGCGACCAAGACCAGTGGCGCGGGCGTGTTGAGTTATCTGCTGTTCGAGGCGGGGTACTGCAGCGAGTTGATTGATCTGGGGCGGCGCGATGCGTTGGCCAAGCGCGGGGAGCTTGCGCGGTTTCTTGGGCTTTCGGGATCTGAAAACGATTGAACTGTCAGTTGTGACAGTAGACGTTTGCGTGCTTCTCCTATCAGATTGAAGCCCTCTTGCAGAGGGTTCGAAAATGGCGGCTGCAGAATGGATTGATGCGCACACACCGAGCGTGTCGGTGGTGGATTCGCGTGGTTTGGCTGTGCGAAATATCGCCTATTGCCGTCATCCGAGTAGCCCGTCCATGGAGGCTCGCATCACCCGCAATCACTTTGACGCAACCGGACGACAGGTGTCCTCCTGGGATCCACGATTGTGGGGCACGGCACCGCAACCGAACCTTGAAACTACCTTTGATTTGCAAGGCCGGGCTCTGCTGGTGGAGAGCGTCGATGCCGGTTGGCAGCTGAGTTTAATGAATCAGGCGGATGCGACCTGTTGCTTCTGGGACGGGCGCGGTAGCCAACGTGACACTGAATACGATGAGCTTCTGCGTCCGATCACTGTCACCGAACAAATGGCGGGGGAACCGGCGCGTGTTTCCGATCGGTTCGCGTATGCTGATGCCGATCATGAATTTGCCTTGCATAACCAATGCGGGCAGCTGATCTGTCATGACCATCCGGCCGGCAGCCGCCGCCTCTGCGAATACGGTGTGGGTGGTTTGCTGCTGTCGGAGCGAATGCGCTTCTTGCGCGATCTGGATCCGCCGAATTAGTCGCCTGTGTTCGCCGATGCCGGACTGGAAGACGAGGTGTTCGAGACAACGCAGCAGTACAGTCCCTTGGGCGACATGCGCAGTCAGACTGATGCCGTGGAAAACGTCAGATCGTTCGCTTACGACCGGGCCGGGCAGTTACGTGAGACTCGATTGAAGCTGGCAGGTGCTTCAGAAGAACCGCGCCTGCTGGTCAGTGAAATTCGCTACGACGCCATGGGTTTTGGCGTCAGCGAGCGCGCTGGAAATGGTGTGATTACCATCACCCGTTATGCAGGTGAAGATGGACGTTTGTTGCAACTGCAATCTTGCAATGCCGAGGGCAACCCGGTTCAGGATTTCAGTTATGTATACGATCCGGTCGGCAATATCACCCGCATCGAAGACAAGGCCCAACTGACGCGTCATTTCAATAATCAGCGAGTCGATCCGCTCTGTTGCTATGTCTACGACAGTCTTTATCAACTGATCGAAGCCACCGGCAGTGAGGTCATTCAGCCGAGCTACGGCCCTGCGTTGCCGCCGTGGCACACCACGCCGCTGGACCCCCAACAGTTGCGCAATTACACCCAGACCTTCAATTACGATTGCGCCTGCAACCTGAAAACCCGTCATCACAGCGGCGCGCAAACCTTCGAAATGTTTACTTCGCTGCAAAGCAATCGCAGCGTCGCGGATAAGGAAAGTCTTGCGGACGGGTTCGACGCCAATGGCAATCAGCTGGAGTTGTTGCGCGGGCAAAAGATGAGCTGGGACATCCGCAATCAGTTGAGCCGGGTCACGCTGGTCAAGCGTGACGACGGCCCCGACGACACCGAGTGTTATTACTACGACAGTCCTGGGCATCGTTTGCGAAAGGTCCGACTTACCCAGACTGCGAGTCGTACATTACGCGCGGAAGTCCGCTACTTGCCGGGGGTGGAAATCCACCGTGATGCGGGAACGGGTGAAGAGCGGCATGTCATCAGTGTCGAGGCCGGGCGCAGTCAGGTTCGTACCTTGCACTGGGTCACGAAGTTGCCTCGTGACGTTCGTAACGATCAACTGCGGTTTTGCCTGAGCAATCATCTGAACTCCAGCACCCTGGAGTTGGACGAGCAGGGTGGCGTGTTGAGTCGGGAGGTTTATTACCCGTTTGGCGGCACGGCGTTGTGGGCGGGTGCCAGCGAAACTGAAGGCAAGTACAAGACGATTCGTTATTCGGGGAAAGAACGAGATGCGACGGGGCTTTATTATTATGGGTATCGGTATTACGCGCCGTGGTTGCAGCGGTGGGTGAGTGCGGATCCAGCGGGATGTATCGATGGTTTGAATCTATTTAACTTTGTTCAAAATAGTCCAGTGAAAAACCATGATCTTGACGGTCGTGTTTATGAAGGGGCTGACGATGAGATTGAAAGGTCTTTTGTCCGAAAAGGGTACTCTATACTGGCTCGTGGGCTTGACAAATTTCCCCAGGTTGAGCGTGACCTTGTAAATGAAAGTATGTTTGAAGCAAACAGTTTTATGATCAGTGCACAGGAGATGGTGAAGCACTATCCGGAGGAAAGTAAAGATATTTTAATCGCCTATTTTGGTGAATATTACAAAAGTATCGAGGACAGAGTGGTTGATGCTTGGCGTGACATAGGGGCAGTGTTGTCGGAGCTAAATTCTTCTGGCCTGGGGGCGGATAAAATGGTCAAACTAGATTTTCCCGAAGGAGATACGTCAATTGCAAAAATTAGAACGGATGATAAATATGGAAGGATTTTTTTCAATAAAAATTTTCTGAATGATACTGAATTTCTGTCGATTGTGATTGCTCACGAAGTTAGCCACCTTGGGACAATTTCTGGTATTAGTGCAGAAGGGCCTGAGACAGATGATTATTGGTATTTTCCCAGTATTAAACAGTCAGATTTTGAGAGGGATGATTTTGTAGGTTCGGATGATTTAAATGCGGCTCGTGATAACTCTCGAATAATACTGGATGGAAAATCGGGTAATTTTTTAAAAGAGGTCGATAATGCGCTGAAAAATAATATGCTTAAACGGGTTTTAGAGATGGTGGCTGGAACTGAAGTGGTGACGAGTAATAGCGATGCGGTTGATATATTCAATAGTCATCAGATTTATCGAAGTACTATGGCCTCCGAAAACGCAGATAGTTTGGTCTATTCTGCTTTTGAGTTGCATATCAAGTATCTGTTCCTCAATAAAGTAGGGTAGGGGTATGAGTTGAAGTTGATATATGTTCCTCCCTGTGGGAGTTTTATCCACAGGGAGGTTTTAGCCGTCTTTTGCTTTACTTAAAAGTGAACCTTAACCAGGAAACTGGTCACGCTCTGATCGGTCTTGAAGCCCTGGCTGTCTTCAATCCCGTACTTGTTCTTCCAGTAGTCATACTCGACACCGACGTACAACTGCTTCTCTCCCAGGCTCAGCGCCTTGCCCAGGTCGTACTTGATCTGTGGATTGAAGTGCAGGTTGGCGTGATATTCGCCTTTGTCGTTGACGTCGTTGTCGACCACCCAGTCCATGAAACCATCGATCAGGATGTCCGAGTCGCCGACCGGGACGGTGTAGGACCAGACTGGCGAGACTTGCCACACGTCATCACCCGGGCGACCGCCTTCGGTGTGACGGTTGTAGAAGTTCAGCTGGAAATAATCAAAGCCCGGAATGGCCAGATCGAAACCCGGACCGATCAGGTAGGACTCGGTGTCGTTTTCGCCGAACTCGTAGGTCATGGCCAGCAGCACGTCTTTGATCGGGCCGAATTCGACTTTCTGGTCGAAGATCTTGTTGAACGACAGCCGTGGGCTGAGTTCGCCGTAATGGGTGTTTTCACCGGCGAAGCCGTCTTCCTTGCCGTTGTAGAAAATCTTGTCGATAAAGAAGAAGTTATCGCCGTATTTCCAGCCATCGGCGTGTTCGAAGGTCACCGTCTGCTGGATGCGCGGATTGACCTGGAAGTCTTTGCCATACAAATAAGTCAGGCTGTTGTTCTGCCATTGCAGCAGATCGCCCGCCATCGCCTGACCCCCCGCCAGCATGGATCCCGCCAGCATCAGGCTAGTGCACGTACGTTTCATTCGGTTGCTCCCAAAAAGTAGGTGTTCCACGTATTTTTTTAAGGTCGGCGCTCTGGTGTGGCGCCTTTTTTCGTTGCGGTAAATATTCATCCAATCGGTCAGCTTTCATGCTGTTAGCAAGAGCTGCGCCAAGGCATTCGAAAAGCAAAAAAACTCCCGCTCGGCTGCTCAAAAACAGTCGATTGAGAGGGGTATGGGGATGCCTTGATACCGTCCAGAGCCGGGATAAGTTGGCTTTCTGGTCAGGAATTAAATCCGGGCTTTTTTTTAAAGCGGATTCAGGCGGCCGCGGAGAATACTGACTCCTTGGCCAGGTCTCAAGTGCCCCGCAACAGCGCACCGACGACAGGTGTGGCGCACGGTTGCGGGTCATTTTAGAAATGCACCTTCACCAGCAGGCTGGTGGTGTTTTCATTGGTATCGAAGTTCGCGGTGTTTTCGATGCCGTACTTGTCTTTCCAGTAGCTGTACTCGGCGCCGACGTACACCTGTTTCTCCCGCCAGCCGAGGGCTTTGCCCAGGTCGTACTTGATCTGCGGGTTGAAGTGCACGTTGGCGTGATAGGTGCCGCGCGAGTTCTGGTCGTTATCCACAACCCAGTCGATGTAACCGTCGATCAACAGGCTCGAATTGCCCAGCGGCACGGTATAGGACCAGGCCGGGGTGATCTGCCAGACGTCGTCGCCGGGGCGCGAACCTTCGGTGTGGCGGTTATAAAAGTTCAAGGTGAAAAAATTGAAGCCGGGGATCGCAAGGTCGAAGCCGGGGCCGATCAGGTAGGCCTCGGTGTCGTCTTCGCCGTTCTCGTAAGTCATGGCCAGCAGCACATCCTTGATCGGACCGAATTCGAAACGGCGGTCGAGGATTTTGCCGAGGGACAACCGCGGACTGAACTCGCCGTAATAGGCGTGGACGCCTTTGTTCCGGTCTTTCTCGCCGTTGTAGTAAGTGCTGTCGATGAACATGAAGTTGTCGCCGTACTTCCAGCGGTCGGCGTGCTCAAAGGTTATCGTTTGTTGAATCGACGGGTTGACCGCGAAGTCCTTGCCGTACAGATAGCTCAGGCTGTTGGTCTGCCACAGCAGCAAATCGCCGGCCATGGCCTGGCTAGCAGCCAGCAGGCCAGCACCCAACAGCAGGTTGGTTGTTGTCCGAATCATCTGTTGCTCCCTCTTGTTGTTATTTTCAAGGCGCAGCAAACCCCTACCCTGTAAGAGCGAGACTGCTCCGGGCGGCGTTCCGACGATGGTCGTCAACGATTACGCGTGTTATCTGGATAACGCGGTGTTCTCGGGTTCATCGTCGGAACGCCGCCCGGAGCAGGCTCGCTCCTACAGGGGCGGCGTTTCTGTCTTAGTGGGCGTGGCAGTCGTTGATGGCCGCGCGCTCGGCGCCGCCAAGAATGTTGAACAGCAGGTTCAGCGTGAGCGCGCTGAGGGTGGCCATGGCGATACCGCTGTGGGTGATCGGGCTCATCCACAGCGGAAGGTGGGCAAAAAATTCCGGACGGACCACCGGGATCAGGCCCATGCCGATGCTCACCGCTACCAGCAACTGATTGCGACGGTCACCGATGTCGGCCTCCTGAAGAATCTTGATGCCCGTGGCGGCAACCATGCCGAACATCGCAATCGCCGCGCCACCCAATACCGCTGGCGGAATCGACGCCACCAGGAATGCGGCCTTGGGCAACAGGCTCAAGACGATCAACAAGCCGCCGGCGACGATGGTCACCGAACGGCAGCGTACGCCGGTCATCTGCACCAGGCCGATGTTCTGGGCGAAGGACGAGTGAGTGAAGGTGTTGAAAAAGCCTGCGAAAAACGACGCGCCGGCATCACACAACAAGCCGCGGCGCAGCATTCGCGGGCAGACTTCCTGGCCGGTAATTTTGCCCAGCGCGAGGAACATCCCGGTGGACTCGACGAAAATGATTACCACGACAAGGCACATCGAAAGGATCGGCGCGAGTTCGAACTTCGGCATGCCGAAGTGCAGCGGGGTGACGAATTGCAGCCATGGCGCTTGGGCCATGCCGCTGAGGTCGACCATGCCGAGCACACCACAGAGCACGTAGCCCAGGCACATGCCGATCAGCACGGAAATGTTGACCCAGAAACCGCGCATGAAGCGGTGCACCAGCAAAATGGTACCCAGCACCAGCGCGGCGATGATCAGGTAAATCGGTGAACCGAATTGCGCGGCATCCGCACCGCCGCCGGCCCAGTTCACGGCTACGGGGAACAGCGACAAACCGATCGAGGTGATGACCGTACCGGTCACCAGAGGCGGGAAGAAGCGCACGACCTTGGACATGAACGGGGCGATGAGCATGCCGAAGAAGCCGGCAGCGATAGTCGCACCGAAGATGCCTTGCAAGCCAATGCCAGGCATGCCGGCCATGGCGACCATGCTGCCGACAGCGGCAAAACTGGCGCCCATCATCACCGGCATGCGGATGCCCATGGGGCCGATACCAAGAGATTGAACGATGGTGGCGATGCCGGCGACCAGCAGGTCGGCGTTGATCAGGAAGGCGATTTCTTCACGACTCAGGCCTGCGGCCTGTCCGATGATCAGCGGCACCGCGATGGCGCCACCGTACATCAGCAGAACATGTTGCAGACCGACCAGAATCAGTTGCAATAGGGGCAATCGCTGAATGGCGGGTGCGTCGGGGATGCGTGCTTTGGAGAGCTCGGACATGCAACACCTCGGATCTTTTTTATTCTTGTGATTTTTATAAGGCAGACCTGTGGCGAGGGAGCTTGCTCCCGCTGGACTGCGCAGCAGTCCCCTTCTTTTCAGATAGAGAGGGGGCCGCTTCGCAGCCCGGCGGGAGCATCCCTTGCCACAAAAGCCCGCTTGTCACAGGCTTTTGTGTTGCTTAGTTGGTCGGAGCTCCCTGCACAATCCAGGCGCCGATCAGGTCACGTTCCTGCTGAGTCATCTGAGTGATGTTGCCCAGTGGCATGATCTGAGTGGCGACGGCTTGAGCCTGGATCCGCGCGGCGTTCTGGCGGATCTGCTCGGGGGTGTCGAACATCACTCCGCCCGGGGCTGCGCTGAACAGTGGGCTGGTCGGTTTGGCCGAGTGGCAGACCGAGCAGCGTTCCTGAATCACACTGTGCACTTTGTCAAAGCTCGGACCGGCGTTGGTCGCTTGCGCCGGGGCGGCGGCAGGCGTTTCTGCGGGTTTGGCTTCGGCCGGTTTCAAGCCACCGCCCACTGCAGTTTCCGGCAATGGCTGGTATTCGATGGCAGCAGGGGCCTTGGCTACTTCGGGGGCGCTGGACATCGGCTTCGGACCGGACACGTACGCCAGGCAAATCATGCCCACCGCTGCCACCGGCAGGGTCCAGGCAAATTTGTGGCTGTCGTGACGGGTGTTGAAGTAGTGACGCACCAACACCGCCAGCACCGCGATCCCGGCCAGAATCAGCCAGTTGTACTGGCTGCCGTAGGTGCTCGGGAAGTGGTTGCTGATCATGATGAACAGCACGGGCAAGGTGAAGTAGTTGTTGTGACGCGAACGCAGCAAGCCTTTGGCCGGCAGGGCCGGATCCGGCGTACGGTTCTCGGCAATCGCAGCAACCAGTGCCCGTTGCGCCGGCATGATGATGCGGAACACGTTGCCGACCATGATGGTGCCGATGATCGCGCCGACGTGCAGGTACGCACCACGACCGCTGAACACCTTGCTGAAGCCATAGGCCGCGCCGATGATCAGGACGAACAGGATGAAGCCGAGCAGGGCAGGGCGTTTGCCCAGGGCCGAGTCGCAAAGGAAGGAGTAGACGAACCAGCCGATGAACAGCGAGCCGATGCCGATGGCCACGCCTTCAGGACCGCTCAAGGTGCTGCCCGGAGCCAGCAGGTAGAGCGTCGGGTTGGAGTAGAACACCACGCACAGCAGCGCGATACCCGACATCCAGGTGAAGTAGGCTTCCCATTTGAACCAGTGCAGGTTGTCCGGCATGGTCGGTGGAGCCAGTTTGTATTTTTCCAGGTGGTAGATACCGCCGCCGTGGATCGCCCATAAATCACCGGCCAGACCGCTTTTCGGGTTGACCCGATTGAGGTTGTTTTCCAGCCAGACGAAGTAGAACGATGCGCCGATCCAGGCCACACCAGTAATCATATGAACCCAGCGCACGCTCAGGTTCAGCCATTCCAACAGATGTGCTTCCACAGTCTTTACCTCTCGCCTGTCACTCTTGTTGTCGAGTGATCAGACCTTCTCTTATTGGTGGGGGGCGAGGATCAAACGCTCATCCTCTTTGAAAAAATGCTCATCGCAGTTATTGCCTGTGCCACTGCGATCAACCACCAGGAAGTCATCCCGCTTTTCGATCGTCAGCACCGGGTGGTGCCAGACGCCGCGATGGTAATTGATGCCCTGCCTGCCGTTGGTGACGAAGGCGCGGACCAAGCCTGATACAGGTTCATCGCCAACTGGCGCGACCACGATCAGAAAGGGGTTGCCGAGCAGCGGAATGAAAGCCTGGCTGCCCAGCGGATGGCGCTCCAGCATGCTGACGGTCAGCGGCATGTCCTGCGCGTCGGCGCGGAAAATGCTGATGATCGCTTTGTCCTCCGGCGTAGCGGTTTCCACCGTCGCCAGTTTATGGAAGCGCATGGTCGAACCGTTGTTGATCATGAAGTGATCGCTGCCGTCGGTTTCGATCACGTCACCGAAAGGAGCGAAGGCTTCTTTGGTCAGCGGTTCAATCGTCAATGTGCGCATGCTGGTCTTCTTACCTTGAATTCTGTGTTGATTATTGTGGCGAGGGAGCTTGCTCCCGCTGGACTGCGCAGCAGTCCCTTTTTTGGGGCCGCTTCGCAGCCCAGCGGGAGCAAGCTCCCTCGCCACAGGTTCAGCGCTTACTTCGCAACCTTGCCCAATACGCGCAGGCGGCTGACGCCACCGTCCGGGAACACGTTCAGGCGGATGTGGGTGATTGGGCCCAGTGCCTTGATCTGCTCGGCGAAGGTGTGTTCGGCGTGCATTTCCAGCTTCTGGCTTGGCAGCAATTCGCGCCAGAACAGCGACTGGGTTTCGATCTGGCTGTCGGTGCCGCCTTTCACGAACGCGCCCTGGATCGAGCAGCTGTCCGGGTAGTTGCCTTTGAAGTGCAGGGTGTCGACGATGATTTTCTCGATCTCGCCCGGGTGCCCCAGCGCGACGATCACCCAGTCATTGCCCGGGGTGCGACGACGTGCGGTTTCCCAGCCATCGCCCATGTTGATGCCACGGCCCGGGTTGAGGATGTTGCTCATGCGGCCGAAGTGTTCGTCGGAGCAGGCGAGGGCGCGGCCACCATTGAGGGCTGCTGCCAAGTCCACTTGCTCGTTGTCGCCCACAGCGGACCAGTCGCGGAACGGAATGCCGTACACGCGCAGACGGGCAACACCGCCGTCCGGGTAGATGTTGAAGCGCAAGTGGCTGAACGCCTGGTCGTTGCTGATTTCGTGGTAGTGGTGGCTATTGCCTTGCAGCTCGACGGCGGACAGCACTTCAACCCACTGGGTGTTTTCGTTCGGCTCGCCTTCGGCCAGGAAGCAGGCTTCCAGGGACGCCGACGGCGGGAAGTTGCCGGTGAAGAATGAAGTGTCGATGTCCACGCCTTTGATCGAGCCCGGTACGCCCAGGCGGATCACCGCGCTGTCGTAGCCTTCGAAGCGCTTGCGGCGCGACTCCCAGCCGTCCATCCACTTGCCGTTGTCATCGAACACGCCCTCCTTCCACACGGCCGGGGTCGGTTGGAACAGACGATTGGCGTCTGCGAACCAGTCATCGGTGACCGAGATGATTTTGGTGCCCAAACGGGCGTCGGCCAGGTTGACGAACTTCTCGAAAGGTACGGCGTAAGCTTTCATTCTTCTTGTCTGCCTTTAATAAGTTGGCTTGGGATGCTTGCAAGGCCCTGGGTACTGTTTGCGTTTGAAAGTACTCGGGCCAGGCTTGCTATAGGGTCAGTAATCGGAACAGGGCGATCTTGTTGATCTCCGCCAGCGCGCATTTGAATTCGGTGTCTGCCGAGTTGTGAATGCGCGTTTCGAACGCCGCGAGGATCTGATGCCGGTTGCTGCCTTTTACCGCCATGATGAAGGGAAACTTGAACTTGGCTTTGTAGGCGTCGTTCAGCTCGGTGAAGCGCTGGAACTCTTCGGCCGTGCATTGGTGAATACCGGCGCCAGCCTGTTCATTGGTGCTGGCTTCGGTCAGTTGGCCCTGGACGGCGGCTTTGCCGGCCAGGTCCGGGTGAGCGTTGATCAGGGCCAGTTGGCTTTGCTGATCGGCACTCAACAGGATGTCGCTCATGCGCTGGTGCAGGGTTTCGATCTCGTCGATCGAGGCGTCCTGGCCCAGGTCGAAGGCCTTCTCGGCCACCCATGGCGAATGTTCGTAGATGTCGGCGAAGGCTTTGACGAAGGCGTCGCGGCTCAAGGTCGATGGTTTCACTGTTTGAAAGGCGCTCATTTCGCGGCCCCTTGGTACGGGTGGGTTGCTTGCCAGTGACGCGCGATGTCGACGCGGCGGCTGAACCACACCTGTTCATGACTTTTAGCGTATTCGATAAAGCGCTTGAGCGAAGCCAGACGCGCCGGACGGCCGATCAGCCGGCAGTGCAGGCCGATCGACAGCATTTTCGGGGCTTCGGCGCCTTCGGCGTAGAGCACGTCGAACGCATCCTTGAGGTATTCGAAGAAGTCGTCGCCCTTGTTGAAACCCTGGACCTGGGTGAAGCGCATGTCGTTGGTGTCCAGGGTGTAGGGGATCACCAGGTGCGGCTTGCCGGTCGGGTTGTTCGGTTCCCAGTAGGGCAGGTCGTCGTCGTAGGTGTCGCAGTCGTAGAGGAAACCGCCTTCTTCCATCACCAGCCGACGTGTGTTCGGGCCGGTGCGGCCGGTGTACCAGCCCAGTGGGCGCTCGCCGGTGATTTCGGTGAGGATGCGGATCGCTTCGAGCATGTGCTCGCGTTCCTGAGCTTCGTCCATGTACTGGTAGTCGATCCAGCGGTAGCCATGGCTGCAGATTTCATGGCCGGCCTCGACCATCGCACGGATCACATCCGGGTGACGCTGGGCGGCCATGGCCACGGCGAAGATGGTCAGCGGAATGTCGAATTCCTTGAACAGCTTCAGAATCCGCCAGACGCCGGCACGGCTGCCATACTCGTAAAGCGATTCCATGCTCATGTTGCGCGCGCCTTGCAGCGGCTG
>NZ_RCOE01000102.1:0-2297 GCF_004321495.1 Pseudomonas sp. Sample_10 | reverse complement strand
CCGGTGCGGTGATCGTTGCCTGCCACCACGAGCAGAACATCTTCAAGATGGGCGGTCTGTGGAAGAAATTGCCACTGGCCTACGCCAGCTTCATCGTCGGCGGTGCTGCGCTGGCCGCTCTGCCACTGGTTACCGCAGGCTTCTACTCCAAGGACGAAATCCTCTGGGAAGCGTTCGCCAGCGGCAACCAGGGTCTGCTTTACGCAGGTCTGGTCGGTGCGTTCATGACGTCGCTGTACACCTTCCGCCTGATCTTCATCGCGTTCCACGGTGAAGCCAAGACCGAAGCTCACGCTGGCCACGGCATTGCCCACTGGTTGCCTCTGTCGGTACTGATCGTGCTGTCGACTTTCGTCGGTGCGATGATCGTGCCGCCGCTGCACGGCGTGCTGCCGCAAAGCGTCGGGCATGCCGGTGGCGAGGCCAAGCACAGTCTGGAAATCGCCTCGGGCGCCATCGCCCTGGCCGGTATCCTGCTGGCCGCGCTGCTGTTCCTCGGCAAGCGTCGCTTCGTCACCGCCATCGCCAACAGCGGCATCGGCCGTTTCCTTTCGGCCTGGTGGTTCGCTGCCTGGGGCTTCGACTGGATCTACGACAAACTGTTCGTCAAGCCTTACCTGGCGATCAGCCACATCCTGCGCAAAGACCCGCTCGATCAGACCATCGGTTTGATCCCGCGCATGGCCAAAGGCGGTCACACCGCCCTGAGCCGTACCGAGACCGGTCAACTGCGTTGGTATGCCGCCTCGATGGCTGCTGGTGCCGTGCTGGTTATTGGCGCCGTCGTGCTGGTAGCGGTCTGATATGAACCTTGCGAATTTGCGAAAGGAAACGAGCCCGTCATGATTCTGCCTTGGCTAATCCTGATCCCCTTCATCGGCGGCCTGCTGTGCTGGATGGGTGAGCGCTTCGGCGCCACCCTCCCCCGCTGGATTGCGCTGATCACCATGTCCCTGTTGCTTTGCCTCGGCCTCTGGCTGTGGGCCAACGGTGATTATTCATTTGCCCCGGCGCCTGGCGCCGACCCGACCTGGGCGCTTGAGTTCAAGCACGTCTGGATCCAGCGGTTTGGCATCAACGTGCACCTGGCCCTCGATGGCCTGTCGCTGTTGATGATCATGCTGACCGGTCTGCTGGGTGTACTTTCGGTACTCTGCTCGTGGAAAGAGATCCAGCGTCACGTTGGCTTTTTCCACCTGAACCTGATGTGGATCCTGGGCGGTGTCGTCGGCGTGTTCCTCGCCCTCGACCTGTTCATGTTCTTCTTCTTCTGGGAAATGATGCTGGTGCCGATGTACTTCCTCATCGCGCTCTGGGGTCACAGTTCTTCGGACGGCAAGAAAACCCGGATCTACGCAGCGACCAAGTTCTTCATCTTCACTCAGGCTTCCGGCCTGATCATGTTGGTGGCGATCCTCGGCCTGGTGCTGGTCAACTTCAACGAAACCGGCGTGATTACCTTCAATTACGCCGACCTGTTGAAAACCAAGATGTCGATGACCACCGAGTACATCCTGATGCTCGGCTTCTTCATCGCCTTCGCGGTCAAGCTGCCCGTGGTGCCGTTCCACTCCTGGTTGCCTGACGCTCACGCCCAGGCACCGACCGCGGGTTCCGTGGACCTGGCCGGTATCTTGTTGAAGACTGCGGCGTATGGCTTGCTGCGTTTCGCCCTGCCGCTGTTCCCGAATGCCTCGGCCGAGTTCGCGCCGTTCGCCATGGCCCTGGGTCTGATCGGGATCTTCTACGGTGCGTTCCTGGCCTTCGCGCAAACCGACATCAAGCGTCTGATTGCCTTCTCGTCCGTTTCCCACATGGGCTTCGTGCTGATCGGCATCTACTCCGGCAGCCAACTGGCGCTGCAGGGCGCAGTGATGCAGATGCTGGCGCACGGTCTGTCGGCCGCGGCACTCTTTATCCTCTCCGGTCAGCTGTACGAGCGTACCCACACCCGCGATATGCGCGAGATGGGTGGCCTGTGGTCGAAGATTGCCTACCTCCCGGCTCTGAGCCTGTTCTTCGCCGCCGCATCACTTGGCTTGCCGGCGACCGGTAACTTTGTCGGTGAGTTCCTGATCCTGATCGGCACCTTCGCCAGCGCCCCATGGATCACTGTGATTGCGACGTCCGGCCTGGTGTTCGGTTCGGTCTACTCGCTGATCATGGTCCACCGTGCCTTCTTCGGCCCGTCGAAATCGGACGCGGTACTGCATGGCATGGACGGTCGCGAACTGATCATGGTGGTTGGGCTTGCGGCGCTGCTGATCTACATCGGCGTGTACCCGCAACCGTTCCTC
>NZ_RCOE01000192.1:0-2338 GCF_004321495.1 Pseudomonas sp. Sample_10 | reverse complement strand
GCCAACGGCGAGTTCGACGACCTGAACAATGCGATTCTCAAGGAGGCTCAGCAATGATCCGGCGTCTAATGGCTCTTTTGAGCATCGCAGCGTTCGCACCTGGCGCCTGGGCGGCTGACGCCCTGACCGGCGCCGTTCAGAAACAACCGCTCAACGTGTCGGCGATCGTGATGTTCGTCGCCTTCGTCGGTGCCACCCTGTGCATCACCTACTGGGCATCCAAGAAAAACAACTCGGCCTCCGACTACTATGCGGCGGGTGGCAAGATCACCGGTTTTCAGAACGGTCTGGCGATTGCCGGCGACTACATGTCGGCGGCATCCTTCCTGGGTATTTCCGCGCTGGTGTTCACCTCCGGCTACGATGGCCTGATCTACTCGATCGGCTTCCTGGTGGGCTGGCCAATCATTCTGTTCCTGATCGCCGAGCGCCTGCGTAACCTGGGTAAATACACCTTTGCCGACGTGGCGTCCTATCGCCTGGGCCAAACCCAGATCCGCTCGCTGTCCGCTTGCGGATCGTTGGTGGTGGTAGCGTTTTACCTGATCGCGCAAATGGTCGGTGCCGGCAAGCTGATCCAGCTGTTGTTCGGTCTGGACTATCACATCGCGGTGATTCTGGTCGGTGTGCTGATGTGCATGTACGTGCTGTTCGGCGGCATGCTGGCGACCACCTGGGTGCAGATCATCAAGGCTGTGCTGTTGCTGTCCGGTGCCTCGTTCATGGCGCTGATGGTGATGAAGCACGTAGGCTTTGACTTCAACACATTGTTCTCCGAAGCGATCAAGGTTCACGCCAAGGGCGAAGCGATCATGAGCCCGGGCGGTCTGGTCAAGGACCCGATTTCGGCCTTCTCGCTGGGTCTGGCGCTGATGTTCGGTACCGCTGGCCTGCCACACATTCTGATGCGCTTCTTCACCGTGAGTGACGCAAAAGAAGCTCGCAAGAGCGTGCTGTATGCAACCGGCTTCATTGGCTACTTCTACATCCTGACCTTCATCATCGGCTTCGGCGCGATCCTGCTGGTCAGCACCAACCCGGCCTTCAAAGATGCGGCTGGCGCACTGTTGGGCGGTAACAACATGGCGGCGGTGCACCTGGCCAACGCGGTGGGCGGCAGTATCTTCCTGGGCTTCATCTCGGCGGTAGCGTTCGCGACCATTCTGGCAGTAGTTGCCGGTCTGACCCTGGCCGGTGCTTCGGCGGTGTCCCACGACCTGTATGCCAGCGTGATCAAGAAAGGCAAGGCCAACGAGAAGGATGAAATCCGCGTCTCGAAAATCACCACCATCGCTCTGGCAGTGCTGGCGATTGCTCTGGGTATCCTGTTCGAAAGCCAGAACATCGCGTTCATGGTTGGTCTGGCGTTCTCCATCGCGGCGAGCTGCAACTTCCCGGTCCTGCTGCTTTCCATGTACTGGAAAAAGCTGACGACTCGCGGTGCGATGATCGGTGGCTGGCTGGGTCTGGTCAGTGCTGTTGGCCTGATGGTGCTTGGCCCGACCATCTGGGTGCAGATCCTGCATCACGAGAAGGCGATCTTCCCGTATGAGTACCCAGCGCTGTTCTCGATGATCATTGCCTTCGTCGGCATCTGGTTCTTCTCGATCACCGACAAGTCGGCGGCGGCTGACAACGAGCGGGCGCTGTTCTTCCCGCAATTCGTTCGCTCGCAGACTGGTCTTGGGGCGAGCGGGGCGGTTTCACACTAAGGCTTGATGCTTTTATATAAGTAACGCAGTAATGAAGGATGCCCCGGTCGAGAGACTGGGGCATTTTTTATTGGGCGGTTATCGAACCGAATCTGCGGGATTTGCACGATTTACTGTAGGAGCGAGCCTGCTCGCGAGAAACGTCCAGGCAACACGGAGGCATTCAGGCAACCCGCGTTAGCGTTTACGTCAATCGCGAGCAGGCTCGCTCCTGCAGGGGCATGGTGGTTGGTTGTCAGGACGCCATCGCTGGCAAGCCAGCTCCCACAGGGACTGCGGTTTAGCGGGAGAAATGTGTACGTCTGCAATCGGGGCGGGCACCAGTTCGCCTCGATGTTTGAACGATGAGGCTCACTAACAAAAACGGCCCCTATATAAATAGAGGCCGTTTCCGGTACAGCTCAACTCGCTACAGCAAGACAGATCTTACTTGCGGTCTTCCAGCTTGGTGATGTCACGCGACTCGTAGCCGGTGTACAACTGGCGTGGACGGCCGATCTTGTACGGGCTGGAGAGCATTTCCTTCCAGTGGGAGATCCAGCCAACGGTCCGCGCCAGGGCGAAGATCACGGTGAACATGCTGGTTGGAATGCCGATCGCCTTGAGGATGATCCCCGAGTAGAAGT
>NZ_RCOE01000265.1:0-2341 GCF_004321495.1 Pseudomonas sp. Sample_10 | reverse complement strand
AGCCGCCATCCCTGTGGCGAGGGAGCTTGCTCCCGCTGGGTGGCGAAGCCGCCCCAAAACCGGTCGATGCGGTTTTTCAGACGAACCGCATCAACTCTTTTGGGAGGGCTGCGCCCTCCAGCGGGAGCTAGCTCCCTCGCCACAGGAGCGGCGGCTTAGCTCCCTCGCCACAAAAAGCAATGATTCAGTTTTTTCAGAAGTCCAGGCAGGGCCGCTGCGACCGCCCTCGCCTTTTTGGAGCACCGCACCATGACGCTTGCAGTCCAGTTCACCAACGTTTCCCGTCTGTTCGGCGAAGTGAAAGCCGTTGACCGGGTTTCCATCGACATCCAGGACGGCGAGTTTTTCTCCATGCTGGGGCCTTCCGGCTCGGGCAAAACTACCTGTTTGCGCCTGATCGCCGGTTTTGAACAACCCAGCGCAGGCTCGATCCGCATTCATGGCGAAGAAGCCGCCGGGCTGCCGCCGTATCAACGTGACGTGAACACCGTCTTCCAGGATTACGCGCTGTTCCCGCACATGAACGTTCGCGACAACGTCGCTTACGGTTTGAAAGTCAAAGGGGTCGCCAAGGCCGAGCGCCTCAAGCGCGCAGCCGAAGCCCTCGACATGGTCGCCCTCGGCGGCTATGGCGAGCGCAAACCCGTGCAGCTCTCCGGCGGCCAGCGCCAGCGCGTGGCCCTGGCCCGCGCACTGGTCAATCGTCCGCGTGTGCTGTTGCTCGATGAACCCCTCGGTGCGCTGGATTTGAAGCTGCGCGAGCAGATGCAAGGCGAGCTGAAAAAACTGCAACGCCAGCTCGGCATCACGTTCATTTTCGTCACCCACGACCAGACCGAAGCGCTGTCGATGTCCGACCGCGTGGCAGTGTTCAACAAGGGCCGCATCGAACAGGTCGACAGCCCGCGCAACCTGTACATGAAACCGGCCACCACCTTCGTCGCGGAATTCGTCGGCACCTCCAACGTGATCCGCGGTGATCTGGCGAAGCAAATCAGTGGCAATCCGCAGCCGTTCTCGATTCGTCCCGAACACGTGCGTTTCGCCGAAGGCCCGCTGGCCAGCCACGAAATCGAAGTCACCGGCTTGCTCCACGATATCCAGTACCAGGGCAGCGCCACCCGCTATGAACTGAAACTGGAGAATGGCCAGACCCTGAACATCAGCCAGGCCAACAATCAGTGGATCGACAGCAGCGCGCAGCACCAGACCGGGCAGCGCCTCAGTGCGCGCTGGGCGCGGGAAGCCATGGTCCAGTTGCACGACACCGTCGTCGGCGGGGTGTGAAATGAGCACCTTGGCTATTTCTCAAACCCAGTCGGGAGGTTCGCCGTTGCGCAGGTTTTCCAACCTGTTGTATCGCCGGCCCAACCTGTACCTGTCGATGCTGCTGGTGCCGCCACTGTTGTGGTTCGGTGCGATCTACCTCGGTTCGTTGCTGACATTGCTGTGGCAAGGCTTCTACACCTTCGACGACTTCACCATGGCGGTCACTCCCGACCTGACCCTGGCGAACTTCGCCGCGCTGTTCCAGCCCTCGAACTTCGACATCATCCTGCGAACCCTGAGCATGGCCATTGTCGTGTCGATCGCCAGCGCCATCGTCGCGTTCCCGATTGCCTACTACATGGCGCGCTACACCACCGGCAAGACCAAGGCGTTTTTCTACATCGCGGTGATGATGCCAATGTGGGCCAGCTACATCGTCAAGGCCTATGCCTGGACCCTGCTGTTGGCCAAGGGCGGCGTGGCGCAGTGGTTTGTGCAGCATCTGGGACTGGAGCCGGTCTTGCAGTTCGTGCTGGGCATTCCGGGGGTTGGCGGCAGCACCTTGTCGACCTCGCACCTGGGACGCTTCATGGTGTTCGTCTACATCTGGCTGCCGTTCATGATCCTGCCGATCCAGGCCTCGCTGGAACGCCTGCCGCCGTCATTGCTGCAAGCCTCCGCCGACCTCGGCGCCAAGCCGCGCCAGACCTTCATGCAAGTGATTCTGCCGCTGTCGATTCCGGGGATTGCCGCCGGTTCGATCTTCACGTTTTCCCTGACCCTGGGCGATTTCATCGTGCCGCAACTGGTTGGCCCACCGGGCTATTTTGTCGGCAGCATGGTTTACGCCCAGCAAGGTGCGATCGGCAACATGCCGATGGCCGCTGCGTTCACGTTGGTGCCGATCGTGCTGATCGCCATTTACCTGTCCATCGTCAAACGTCTGGGGGCCTTCGATGCACTCTGAAAAAGCCTCATTAGGCCTGCGCATTGCCGCCTGGGGTGGGTTGGTGTTCCTGCACTTCCCGATCCTGATCATCTTCCTGTACGCCTTCAACACCGAAGACGCGGC
>NZ_RCOE01000131.1:0-14216 GCF_004321495.1 Pseudomonas sp. Sample_10 | reverse complement strand
GTGCGCTGTTGCATGTGCTTGGGCATGCGGCTGACCAGGATCGAAATCATGATGATGTTATCGATGCCCAGGACGATTTCCAGAGCAGTCAGGGTGAAGAAGGCAACCCAGATTTCAGGGTTGGTCAGCCATTCCATGTGTATTCCTTTGAGCGATTGTTAAACCAAAACGGGCCCGGGCTTCAAAAACGAAGCCTGGACCCGGTGTGGTGAGTCTTGGGCTTATAGAGTGCTGAACAGCGGAAAAATCCCCATCAGCAATGCGGCAACCAGTATGCACATACACACCAGCACTGCCCACTTGAGGGTGAAGCGCTGGTGATCACCAAAATCGATCCCGGCCAGGGCCACCAACAAGTAAGTCGATGGTACCAGCGGGCTCAACAAGTGGACGGGCTGACCGACGATCGAGGCACGTGCCATTTCCACCGCGGTTATACCGTAATGGCTGGCGGCTTCGGCAAGTACCGGTAACACGCCGTAATAAAATGCATCGTTCGACATGAAGAACGTGAACGGCATGCTCACCAGCGCCGTTATGACTGCCAGGTACGGGCCGAGGAAATCCGGAATCACCGACAGCAGGCTTTTCGACATCGCATCGACCATACCGGTGCCCGACAGGATACCGGTGAAGATACCGGCAGCAAAGATCAGCCCGACCACCGCCAGCACACTGCCAGCATGGGCAGCCACGCGATCCTTCTGTTGTTGCAGGCATGGGTAGTTGACGATCATCGCGATACTGAAGGCCACCATGAACAATACCGGCAACGGCAACAGGCCAGCGATCAGGGTGCACATCAGGCCCAGGGTCAGGGCACCGTTGAACCAGATCAGCTTCGGACGACGGGCATCCGGGAATTGCGAGACGCTGATTTCGCTGTGATCGATCTCATCGCCCACCAGGTGCAACTCACCCAGGCGCGCACGTTCACGCTTGCCGTAGAAGTAAGCAATCGCCAGGATCGCCACCACACCCGCCGCCATTGCCGGAATCATCGGCACGAAGATCGCCGACGGGTCCACGTGCAGCGCACTCGCGGCACGGGCGGTCGGGCCGCCCCATGGCGTCATGTTCATCACGCCACCGGCGAGGATGATCAGGCCGGCCATGATTCGCGGGCTCATGCCGATGCGGCTGTAGAGCGGCAACATGGCGGCCACGCAGATCATGTAGGTGGTCGCGCCGTCACCATCGAGGGAAACGACCAGCGCCAGTACAGCGGTGCCGACTGAAACTTTCAGCGGATCGCCCTTGACCATTTTCAGGATCTTGCGCACGGCCGGGTCGAACAGGCCGGAGTCGATCATCAGGGCGAAGTACAGAATCGCGAACATCAACATCACGCCGGTCGGCGCAAGCTTGGTGATGCCTTCGAGCATCATCGGGCCGATTTTCGGGCCGAAGCCGCCGAACAAGGCGAAGACGATTGGAATGATGATCAGGGCGATCAGCGCGGACAGGCGCTTGGTCATGATCAGGAACATGAACGTGATGACCATGGCGAAGCCAAGGAAAGTCAGCATGGGAATACTCCAGGCGTAGCGCGGCTAGGGAATGGGCGAACCGGGTGGGTCAGCGCAGAACGGGAAGCACGAGACGTACGGGCGGAGTGGCGGCGAAGCGGCGGGTTTCAAAGGACATCAGGGTCACCATTGTTGTTGTTAAATGGGCTGTGCGAGCGATAAAACGCTGGCATTGGCCGACCGGTCTGTTGCCGGTAGTGGGGCGATCCTAATCGGGGAAGCTTTCAGCCAGCTTTCGGCAATGAAAGCAGTGACCGGATGTGTAACCGGTCGTCGGACGGGGCCAGGACCAAATGGCGGCCTTCGCGAGCCCCCGGCAGAACAGCACTCTGCGCAAGCACTTGCGAGGTGAAGGCGAAGGCGAAGAAACACCCTGATCAAAAAACAGACAGATTGAGCGGACGAATGGCCCCCATCCAGATCGCATGCTCGCTGTGGTCAAGCAGATCGTCGCCGGTGTCCGGGTGCAGGAACACCACCAAGCCCTTGCGGTTGAGCGCCAGCCACGGCAGCACTTCGCCGATCAGCTGCGGTCCGAACGCCAGTTGGCAACTCCAGTCCGGATGCGGGCCGACCGGGCGTTCGTGCACGCGACCCATTTTCAGCGGGAACAATTGCGCAGCTTGCTCGCACAAGGCCCGCGCCTGATCGATGGAACTGGCATCGAAATACACGTGGGCGTGATAGCCCTTGATCCGTTGCATGGGTAATCCCTCTGAAACCCGGTAGAACCCTCACCGTTTCCCGCAGGTCGTACGCCATATACGCGGGAAAACAAGGGAGTTCAGCCATGAAGAATGCCGAGACCCCGGTGGTGAAAGTGGTGCTTTATGGTGCCATGAGTAGCCTGGGCAGTGCGCTGATGGCTGAAATGCTGCGGCGCCAACACGAAGTCATCGCGATTCTCGACGACCTGACGGCGCTGGCGCCGCGTCCGGGATTGCGCACCAAGACCGGCGATCTTTTCGCAGCTCAACGGGTGAAACAAAGTGTGGCAGGCAGCTCGGCGGTCATTTGCTTGTTAGATGCACCTGGCCTGCCGTTCAATAGTGAGCATGTGGAAAAATCCATCGTGCCGGGTCCGGTCGAGCAAGTGCTGGCAGTGGATGCATTGATCGAGGGCATGCAGGCGGCGGGCATTGCCCGTTTGTTCGTGGTGGGGGATTTCGAAGTTCTCGATGATCCCGAATTAGAAGACGACCTGGAACGACATGCCGCCGAAGAGATCCGTGAAGCACTGCAAAGCAGCACGTTGCATTGGACTTTGGTGAACGCGCCACGGGGAGTGGCCGGCCTGACCATCGAACATTTCAGCCAGACTGGCGGCAACCTTGAACCGGGCCTGGCCGAACCGCTCGCACGCCTGGCACGCACTGCCACGGGGATTGCCGATGAGCTGCAGCTGAATTTGCACATTGGTGAGCACGTCAATTTCATCGCCGCAGACAGCTAGACCGCTATGGAGGGCAGCGCCATCCCGTTCAGCGATTGCGCGCTGCTGGCCTGTTCTTCCATCAACCAGTCGACGAACTGTTGAATCAACGCACCACGCCGTTTGCGTTGCGGCAGAACCACGTAATAGCCCAAGCGTGAAATCACTGTTTGCGCAATCGGGCGACACAACAAGCCTTGCGTCAGCAAGTTATCCACAAGGTGTCGCCAGCCAATGGCGACGCCCTGACCACCAATCGCGGCTTGTATCAACAGGGTGTAGTTGTCGAAGCGCAACTGGCCGGGGGCCGGGGGCGAAGTGATGCCCAATTCTCGAAACACTCCGCTCCAGTCAAACCAGTTACTGCTGTTCTCGCCGCGCAGGTGCAACAGTGGGAACTCCAACAAACACTGGGCAGGCAAGGGCAGGGCACGCTCATTCAGAAGCTGAGGGCTGCACACGGGGAATACTTCTTCGCTGAACAACCAATGGCTTTCACCCTGCTTGAAGCGGCCATCGCCGAATAACACCGCCACATCGATATCCGTACGCAGCATATTGTGGCTGCGCTCGCTGGTGACCAGGCTGACATCCACGTGCGGATTGGCCGCGTGAAAACGGTGCAGGCGCGGCATCAGCCAGTAGGCAGCAAAAGCGAAATCGGTCGCCACTTGCAACACTTCGTGTTGCTGCTGTGCGCTGATCGCACTCAAACCTGCATCGATATTCTGCAATCCAAGCTGAACTTGCTCGAAAAGGATCATTCCGGCCTCGGTCAGTTCGATACCGCGGTAAATGCGGTCGAACAGACGTGTGGCCAACTGTTCTTCCAGCCGCTTGATTTGCTGGCTGATGGCGGGTTGGGTAGTGCCCAGTTCATTGGCGGCAGCCGTGAAGCTGCGTTGACGGGCCGCGGCTTCGAACGCGCGAAGTAAATCCAGAGACAGGTCACCAAGAGCGTCATACATAAGCTGTGCTTATCCTAGTCATTGCTGCGCGTGGGCTTTACCGCAAAGTGCATGGGTTACATCCTCGATCCCAGCACTCTCGCATAAACATCCACTATGGAATGCCGCGATCACATGAAGCGCAAGAACATTCTTTTCATCATGGCCGATCAAATGGCCGCGCCAATGTTGCCGTTCTACAGCCCATCGCCCATCAAGTTGCCGAATTTGAGCCGCCTCGCCGCACAAGGCGTGGTGTTCGACGCCGCCTACTGCAACAGCCCGTTGTGCGCACCGTCGCGTTTTACCCTGGTCAGCGGCCAATTGCCGAGCAAGATCGGCGCCTACGACAACGCGGCGGATTTTCCGGCCGATGTACCGACCTATGCCCACTACCTGCGTCGAATTGGCTATCGCACCGCACTGTCAGGCAAGATGCACTTCTGCGGTCCGGATCAACTGCACGGTTACGAAGAACGTCTGACCAGCGATATCTATCCGGCCGACTACGGCTGGGCAGTGAATTGGGACGAGCCGGACGTGCGTCCGACCTGGTATCACAACATGTCGTCGGTACTGCAGGCGGGGCCGTGCGTGCGCACCAATCAACTGGATTTCGACGAAGAGGTGGTGTTCAAGGCCCAGCAATACCTGTTCGATCACATTCGCGAGGATGGCGACCAGCCGTTCTGCCTGACTGTTTCAATGACCCACCCACACGATCCGTACACCATTCCCAAAGCTTTCTGGGATCTGTACGACGATGCCGACATTCCGTTGCCAATAACACCGGACCAGCACGAACTCGATCCGCATGCCCAGCGTTTGCTCAAGGTTTACGACCTGTGGGATAAACCCTTGCCTGTGGATAAGATCCGCGATGCACGCCGTGCCTATTTCGGTGCTTGCAGCTATATCGACAGTAACGTCGGCAAACTCCTGCAAACACTCGAAGATACCGGCCTGATCGACGATACCATCATTGTCTTCTCCGGCGACCATGGCGACATGCTCGGCGAGCGCGGGCTCTGGTACAAAATGCACTGGTATGAAATGGCCGCCCGCGTGCCCCTGTTGATAAGTGCTCCCGGGCAATTCGGCGCGGGCCGTGTCAGTGCCTCGGTCTCGACCGCCGACTTGCTGCCGACCTTCGTCGAACTGGCGGGCGGCTCGCTGGAGCCAGGCCTGCCGCTCGATGGCCGCTCGTTGGTCCCACATCTGAAAGGGCAGGGCGGTCACGACGAAGTGTTCGGCGAATACATGGCAGAAGGCACCATCAGCCCGCTGATGATGATTCGCCGCGGCGCTTACAAATTCATCTACAGCGAAGACGACCCTTGCCTACTCTTCGACGTACACAATGATCCGCGCGAACTGGAAGAACTGAGCCAGTCGCCGCAGCATCGCCAGCTGTTTGACGACTTTCTCGCCGAAGCGCGGGCCAAATGGGATATTCCGGCGATCCATCAACAGGTGCTCGCAAGCCAACGGCGCCGGCGTTTCGTCGCCGATGCCCTGACCATCGGCAAGCTGAAGAGCTGGGATCACCAGCCGCTGGTGGACGCCAGTCAGCAGTACATGCGTAACCATATCGACCTCGACGATCTGGAGCGTAAAGCACGTTATCCACAACCCTGCCAAAACCAATAATGTTAAGGGGAAGTCCATGCAAAGGTTATCCACAGTACTGACGGTCGGGCTCCTGGCTCTGGGCAGTGCATCGGCGTTCGCCGATCAATGCGAGACGGTGAAAATGGCCGACCCGGGCTGGAGCGACATCGCCGCGACCAACGCCATCACCGGGTTTCTCCTGGACGGCATGGGCTACAAGGCCAAAGTCGACACCCTCGCGGTGCCGATTACCTTCGGCGGGCTCAAGGACGGCCAGGTCGATGTGTTTCTGGGTAACTGGATGCCGGCGCAGCAGGGCTTCTACGACAAATTCGTCGCCACGGGCGATGTCACGCAGTTAGCGAAGAATCTCGATGGCACCGAGTTCACCCTCGCCGTTCCGGACTACGTCTGGGACGCGGGTGTGCATAACTTTGCCGACCTGAACAAACACGCCGACAAGTTTGATCGCAAAATCTACGGCATCGGTTCCGGTGCACCGGCAAACATCTCGCTGCAAGAGATCATCAAGAAAAACGATTTCGACATGGGCCAGTGGAAATTGGTCGAGTCCAGCGAGCAAGCGATGTTGGCCGAAGTGTCGCGCGCAGTGAAGAAACAGAAGTTCGTGACCTTCCTCGGCTGGACGCCGCACCCGATGAACGTGCAGCTGAAAATGCATTACCTGAAGGGCGGCGAGAAGTATTTCGGCGACACTGGCAGCGTTCACACCCTGACCCGCAAAGGTTATGCACAGGCCTGCCCTAACGTTGGGAAATTGCTGACCAACCTGACGTTCACTCAGGACATGGAAAACAGCATCATGGCCGAGGTGGTGAACAAGAAGATCAGCAATGCCGACGCCGCCAAAGCGTGGATCAAGGCCAACCCGGCGGTGCTGGATAAATGGCTGGATGGCGTGAAAACCGTGGACGGCAAGGATGCATTGCCGGCAGTCAAAGCCAAGTTGTAGAGATCCTCTGTTGATGATCGTTCCCACGCTCCGCGTGGGAACGATCATCCTCTGTGGCGAGGGAGCTTGCTCCCGCTGGGCTGCGCAGCGGCCCTGAAACCTGCGGGCGCTTCGCACCCGAGCGCGAGCAAGCTCCCTCGCCACAAATGATTGTGCGTCCTGCTACCCTTGCGCAAACCCCCGACCGAGAGGCCCCATGGCCCTGCCAAGCCGCCATTCACTTTTTCCCTTCCTCACCTGGCTGCCCCGGCAAACCCGAGCCAGCGTCGGCCGCGACCTGATCGTCGGCCTCAGCGGTGCGATTCTTGCGTTGCCGCAATCCATTGCCTACGCACTGATCGCGGGTCTGCCACCGGAATACGGGCTGTACGCGGCTATCATCCCGGTGTTGATCGCTTGTCTTTGGGGTTCGTCGTGGCATTTGATTTGCGGTCCCACGGCCGCGATCTCGATTGTCTTGTATGCCAGCGTCAGTCCTCTGGCCGTGCCGGCGACACAGGACTACGTCACGGTGATCCTGTTGCTGACTTTCCTGGCGGGGGTATTCCAGTGGCTGCTGGGATTGCTGCGCTTTGGCGCGCTGGTGAATTTCGTCTCCCATTCGGTGGTGCTCGGCTTTACCCTCGGTGCGGCGGTAGTGATTGCCGTCGGTCAACTGCCCAATCTGTTGGGGTTGGACTTGCCAAGTCAGGCCACCGCCCTGGACAGTTTCATCACTTTATTGCGCCATCTCGGCGAAGTGGACAAGGCCTCGCTGGCGTTGGGTCTGGCGACGGTGGTGGTGGGGGTGTTCCTCAAGCTGTGGTTGCCACGTTGGCCAACGCTGTTGATCACACTGGTGCTGGGCGCATTGCTGGTCTGGCTGTGGCCAACCATGTTTGGTCATGTGCAACTGGTCAGCGCGTTCACCGGTAAGTTACCGCCCTTCAGTTCGTTGCCACTGGATCTCGATTTGATCCTGCGCCTGCTGCCCAGCGCCGTGGCCGTTGGCATGCTCGGGCTGGTGACAAGCCTGTCGATTGCCCGCTCGATCTCTGCACGTTCGCAGCAACTACTCGACGCTAACCAGGAAGTTCGCGCCCAAGGCCTGTCAAATATTGTCGGTGCGTTTTTTTCCGGATCGCTGTCAGCCGGCTCGTTCACCCGTTCCGGGCTGAGTTACGAAGCCGGGGCCTGCTCGCCGTTGGCGGGGATTTTTTCGGCGTTGTGGGTGGCGCTGTTTGCGATTTTTGGCGCAGGTCTGATTGCGCACATCCCGATCCCGGCCATGGCCGGCAGTATTCTGTTGATTGCCTGGGGCCTGGTGGACCATCGCGGCATTCGCGCATTGCTGCGGGTCAGTCGCGCCGAGTTCGTGGTCATGGCCCTGACCTGTGTCGCCACGCTGCTGCTGGAGTTGCAGACAGCAATTTACGCTGGCGTGCTGGCGTCACTGTTTTTTTACCTCAAGCGAACGTCGCAACCGCGGGTACAACATGTACGCGACGGCGATGAAGACATTCTGCGGGTCGGCGGCTCGATTTTCTTCGGCGCCAGCCATTACCTGCAGGTGCGCCTGCAACGCATGCACGGTGCGCGCGTGGTGATCGAGGCGCAGCAGATCAATTTCATCGACTATTCAGGGGTGGAAATGCTGCATCAGGAAGCCCGGCGCTTGCTACGCCAGGATCGCAGCCTGACCTTGCGCCAGGCGCGGCCGCAGGTGGTGGAAGAGTTGAGGAAGCTTGAGGGACCGGAGAAATGCCCGATCCGATTTGAAGATTGAACAAATTCTTGGCTAAAACACCAATCCCTGTGGCGAGGGAGCTTGCTCGCGCTCGGGAGCGAAGCGCCCGCAGATTTTAAGGGTCGCTACGCAACCCAGCGGGAGCAAGCTGCCTCGCCACAAAGAATTACAGCGCCAGTTGTCGGCGCAACTCGGCCAGCACCGGCGCCGTATCCGGGCGGACACCGCGCCAAAGGAAGAACGCTTCTGCCGCTTGCTCAGCCAACATCCCCAACCCGTCCATCGATACCGCTGCGCCGTGTTCGCTGGCCCAACGGCAGAATGAAGTCGGCTCCTTGCCGTACATCATGTCGTAGCACACGGTTTTGCCTGGTTCGATCAGGCTGCTGGCGATCGGCGGAACGTCCCCTGTCAGGCTGGCAGAGGTGGCATTGATGATCAGGTCCACAGATTCCTGCAACCAGTCGTAACCGCTCGCCGAGACCGGCCCCAAATCGCAGAACAGTTCCGCCAGCAGTTCGGCCTTGTCTACGGTGCGGTTGGCGATGATCACCGACGCCGGCTGCTCGGCGAGCAAGGGCTCCAGAGCACCGCGCACAGCACCACCGGCACCGAGTAACAGGATGCGTTTGCCCTTGAGGCTGAACCCGGCGTTGACGGTCAGGTCCCGCACCAGGCCGGCGCCATCGGTGTTGTCTCCCAGCAGACTGCCATCGGCCATTTTGCTCAAGGTATTCACCGCGCCGGCCCGCTGCGCTCGCGCAGTCAGGCTATCGGCAAGGCGAAAGGCTTCTTCCTTGAACGGGACCGTCACATTCGCCCCCCGGCCTTCGAGGAAAAAAGCCCGCGCGCAGCCGGAAAAATCGTCTAAAGGCGCCAGCAATGTGCTGTAGTCGAGGCGCTGCGCGGCCTGCTCGGCGAACAGACGATGGATCAATGGTGACTTGCTATGGCCAATCGGGTTACCGAATACAACATAACGGTCCATCTACATTCCTCGTTCAGGCCTTGGCCAACCAATCGCGATCCTGCAAGAAATACTCGGTCAGGCGCGCTTCTTCGCTGCCCGGTTCGGCTTTCCAGTCGTAACCCCAACGCACTTGCGGCGGCAGGGACATCAGGATCGACTCCGTGCGACCGCCCGATTGCAGGCCGAACAGCGTGCCGCGGTCATAGACCAGGTTGAACTCGACGTAACGGCCACGACGGTATTCCTGGAACTCCCGTTGTTTCGCACTGAACGTGTCGTTTTTGCGACGCTGCACGATCGGCAGGTAGGCATCGATGTATGCATCGCCGATAGCTCGCATGAACGCGAAGCTGGTGTCGAAGTCCCACTCGTTCAAGTCATCGAAAAACAGACCGCCAATGCCCCGTGGTTCGTGGCGATGCTTGATGTGGAAGTAGCTGTCGCACCAGGCCTTGTAACGCGGGTAGACGTCCGCACCGAACGGCGCGCAAGCCTGCTCGGCCACGCGGTGCCAGTGCACGCAGTCTTCTTCATTGCCGTAGTAGGGCGTCAGGTCGAAACCGCCGCCGAACCACCAGACCGGTTCTTCACCTTCTTTTTCAGCGATGAAAAAACGTACGTTGGCGTGGGAAGTCGGCACATGCGGGTTGTGCGGATGGATCACCAGCGACACGCCGAGCGCTTCGAAGCCACGGCCGGCCAGTTCCGGACGATGGGCGCTGGCGGACGGTGGCAGGCCACTGCCAAAGACATGGGAAAAGTTGACGCCGCCCTTTTCAATGACCGTGCCGTTTTCGATCACCCGCGTACGTCCACCACCGCCGGCAGGCCGGGTCCAGGCGTCTTCGACGAAGTGCGTGCCACCGTCTTCGGCTTCCAGGGCAGCACAAATACGGTCTTGCAGGTCGAGCAGATAGGCTTTTACGGCCTCGGTGCGGGTAGTCATGGCATCACCTTGGATCGGGCAAAGCTACGCGGCGCTCCATCGGACCGGGGCCTGCGCAAATGGGCGCGTAGCATAACACCGCCGAAGTGCTCGTCGCAGTTGACGAAGATCAAGCTTAGGAGTCCGATAGGACGCTTCGCATTTACACAATCAGCATCGATCTCAGGAGAGAGCAGATGGCAAAGCGTATTCAGTTCCGTGCCCATGGCGGCCCCGAAGTGCTTGAGTATGTGGATTACCAACCCGCCGGGCCCGGCCCCAAAGAGGTCCGTGTGACCAACAAGGCCATCGGCCTGAACTTCATCGATACCTATTACCGCAGCGGTCTCTACCCACCGCCGTCTCTGCCATCGGGGCTCGGTTCCGAAGGCGCGGGCGTGGTCGAGGCGGTCGGCAGTGACGTCACGCGGTTCAAGGTCGGCGATCGTGTCGCTTACGGCAGCGGCCCATTGGGGGCCTACAGTGACGTTCACGTCTTGCCCGAGGCCAATCTGGTTCACCTGCCGGACGCCATCAGCTTCGAGCAGGCGGCAGGTGTGATGCTCAAAGGCCTGACCGTGCAATATCTGCTGCGCCAGACCTACGAACTCAAGGGTGGCGAAACCATCCTGTTCCACGCGGCAGCGGGTGGTGTCGGCTCGTTGGCTTGCCAATGGGCCAAGGCCTTGGGCGTCAAGCTGATCGGCACCGTGAGCTCGGCGGAGAAAGCCGCGCTGGCCAAGGCCAACGGCGCCTGGGCGACCATCGATTACAGCCATGAAAACGTCGCACAACGGGTACTGGAATTGACCGACGGCAAAAAAGTCCCGGTGGTGTACGACGGCGTGGGCAAGGACACTTGGCTGACATCTCTGGACAGCGTCGCGCCTCGGGGCCTGGTGGTGAGTTTCGGCAACGCATCCGGCGCAGTGGACGGAGTCAACCTGGGGATTCTGGCGGCGAAAGGTTCGCTGTACGTAACCCGGCCGACGCTGGGCACCTACGCCAACAACGCCGAAAACCTACAGCGCATGGCCGATGAACTGTTCGAGATGATCATCAGTGGCAAGTTGAAGGTGGATATCAGCCAGACGTATTCACTGGCGGATGCGGCGAAAGCGCAGACTGAATTATCGGCACGGCGTACCACGGGATCGGTGGTTCTGTTGCCTTAAGATTTTCAGCGTCTGCCAAGGCCTCATCGCTGGCAAGCCAGCTCCCACACGTACAGGGTCGGTCAAAAATCATGTGAACGACCAGAATCCCGTGGGAGCTGGCTTGCCAGCGATGGGGGGCGCCTCGGTCTCAGCCTGGGCGAACAACGTGCCCCGTCGCCAGATCGCGAATCACGCTCGGGTTCTTGCGCCCACCCAGCAACCCGCCGAGCACCAGGTCAACCTGCCCGCGGAAATACTGCTCGACGCGAAGCCGCGTACGAGCCGCCGGCCGGCCTTGCGGGTTGGCAGAGGTCGACACCAACGGCCCGACCAACGCACACAAGTCCCGCACCAGTGGGTGGTCACTCACGCGCAGCGCCACGGTTTCATGCACGCCGGTGATCCATGGCGGCAACAGGTTCTGATGCGGCACCAGCCAGGTGTTCGGCCCCGGCCAGGTGCTGGCCATGCGGTCCATCCACAGTTCAGGGAAGTCTTCGAACAGGAAATCGAACTGACGGATGTTGTCGGCCACCAGGATCAGGCCTTTATCCACTGCCCGGCCCTTGATCAGCAATAAACGCTCGACGGCCTCTTCGTCCCACGGGTCGCAACCCAGGCCCCAGACTGCTTCGGTTGGGTAGGCAATCACCGCCCCTGCGCGAACTGCTCGTGCGGCTTGCTGCACACGCCAACTGTTGACCATGAAAAACTCTCCAGAATAAGGCTCTGCGCAGTTTACCGATCTTGTTTATAAAACCTAGCTCACCCGCGCAAACCAGCGCCCGTTTTCGCACACCGCGCTGCCGCCCATCTCCAGTTCCGTCAACGCCGCCAACACGTTGGGCAGCGCCCAGCCGCTGGCGAGGGCCAGCGCTTCACTGGTGTGAGGGGCCGCATGCAGCAGCTTCAACAGCGGATGACTCGTCGCCACCTCGCAGGTTTCCGGGAACAACGGCTGTTGCTGCCAACCTCGCAAGGCTTCGAGAATATGTTCAATGGTCTCCACCAGCACCGCGCCGTCGCGGATCAACTGGTGGCAACCCCGCGCGCCGGGGTGATGGATCGACCCGGGAATCGCGTAAACCTCACGCCCTTGTTCGGCCGCCAGCCGTGCGGTGATCAACGAACCGCTGGCCACGCTGGCCTCGACCACCAGCACACCGAGGGACAAACCGCTGATGATGCGGTTACGTCGCGGGAAGTTGCTGGCGCTGGGGCCGGCATCCAGCGGAAACTCCGAAAGCACCGCGCTGCCCGAGGCGATCATGGCGTCCGCCAGCCGCCGATTGCGCTGTGGATAAAACTTTTCAAGACCCGTGCCAAGTACACCGACCGTTTGCCCGCCGACATCCAAAGCAGCCTGATGCGCGGCGGCATCGATACCCAGCGCCAACCCGCTGGTGATGACGAAACCGGCACTGGCCAGGCTGCGGGAAAACGCTGCCGCGGTATCCATGCCCGGCCGAGACGCGCGCCGACTACCGACCATCGCCAGCTGCGGTTTTTCCAGAATGCCAGGATCGCCCGCGACGAATAACAAGGGCGGAGCATCACTGATTTGCGCCAGCAGCGCCGGGTAGTCAACCTGGTCCCACATCAGTAAATGCTGGCCCTGACGCTCCAGCCAGGCCAATGCGTGGCTTGCTCCATCGCGGATTTCAGGACATCGCCTGGCCTCGGCACACGCCAATGGCAAACCCAGCGCGCGCCAGGCACTGGCCGGTGCACTGATCGCTTTCGATGCCGAACCGAACGCCTCGAGCAACTTTTTGAACCGCATCGGCCCGAGTTCCGGCAAACGGTGCAGACGCAAACGAGCTTCCAGCTCCGCAGGGGAAACCGGTGTAACAGTAGGCCATGACATGGATCATCCTTGATCGTTATGAGCACCCGTACAAACGGGAATAAGCTGTGGATAACTCTGTTGGTAACTTGTGAAGCACGCTTATGGATTTCGCACCTTGTCCATCACCGCCAGCGAACGCGATGCGTTGAGCACCAGCCCGTAGCTGAGCTTGTCGTAGGTGCGGAAAACCATCAGCAGACCGGCGCGTTCGTCGGGAATTTTCACGGGCTGGCCGCTGATTCGGTCACGCACGGTTTCCCCGGTCTTCATCACCACCAATACATTGCCTTCGGCCAGACCATCGCGTTGACCCTTGTTCAGCGTGACCACATCCAACGCACCGATCTGCGTCACGCCGCGCGGCACATCAATGATCAAGCCTTCGATCTTGCTGCTCGGTGCGCTGGGCATGAACGTCGAGTTGATGGAGCGCTCCTCGCCACTGAACAGGCGGTCGCCAAGGCGTACCTCCTGGGTTGTGCGTTGCAGCGCCAGCGTAGCGATGTCACCTTCGGTGGCGACGATTTCGCCACCGCCAATGTCATCGGCGTTGATCCCCAAAAACTCCTGGGTTTGTGGATCGGTATAGACCTTGCCCTGGCGGAAGATGCCGTAGACCGGTTGCGCCAGGTCGAACTGACCGCGGGCGAAGATTCTGTCGCCCATGCCGCTGAGCACGCGTTCGGCATCACCGGCCACGATGTACGGCGCCTTGTCGAAATCCTCGACCTTGTCGACGATGCGGTTGCTCAGTAGAAAACTGTTGATCGATTTCAGCGGGATGCTCGGAATCGCATCGGCTACCGGGCTGGTGCGTACCCGCGGCGAAAGCTTGATGGTGCCCCGCGACTCGCCCCGGCTGAGGGTCAGGCGCGGCTGGCCATTGACGTAGACCAGCGACAGCGAATCGCCGGGGTAGATCAGATTGGGGTTTTCGATCTGCGGATTGGCTTGCCACAACTGCGGCCACTGCCATGGCTCACGGAGATACTTTGCGGAAATGTCCCAGAGTGTGTCCCCCGTCACCACGGTGTATCGCTGCGGAAAACCTTCCCGAAGTTGCACTTGCCCGTGCGCGAAACCGGCCGAAGCCAGAA
>NZ_RCOE01000243.1:87265-91426 GCF_004321495.1 Pseudomonas sp. Sample_10 | reverse complement strand
TGTAGGAGCGAGCCTGCTCGCGACGGGCGTCAACGATAACGCGTGCTTCCTGAAGAAACACGGGCGCTCTCAGGTGCATCGCGAGCAGGCTCGCTCCTACAACCGACAGCTCACAAAAAACCCGCTGACCGTTACCGGTTCAGCGGGTTTTCTTTACTGCGGATCAGCTAAATCAGGCATCCCACCTCAACGGCAGAACAACTGGATCACAAAGCCATATCAGCCGCAGCATTTTCCTTCGGTGCTTTCGGTGCTTCTGCCGGAACAGTAACCGGAGCAGCCTGGCCAATCGCCGGCGGCGGGGTCAGTTCCAGCACCTTGGCGGTGTAGGCCCATTCCTGCGCAACCTTTTCAGGGCTGGCGTTCAGTTGTGTGCCATAGCTCGGCACGATCTGGTGCAGTTTTTCCTGCCAGGCCGGGGTGGCGACCTTGTCCTTGAAGACCTTCTGCAGCACGCTCAACATGATCGGTGCGGCGGTCGAGGCGCCTGGGGACGCGCCCAGCAGGCCGGCGATGGTGCCGTCTTGCGAAGCGACGATTTCGGTGCCCAGTTTCAGCACACCACCGGCGGCTTCGTCACGCTTGATGATCTGCACGCGCTGGCCCGCTTGCCACAGGCGCCAATCTTCGGCCTTGGCATTCGGGAAGTATTCTTTCAGGGCGTTGAGGCGGTCTTCGTCCGACAGCATCAGTTGACCTGCAAGGTACTCGACCAGCGGGTATTCCTTGATGCCGACCTTGGTCATCGGCCACACGTTGTGCGTGGTGGTGGTGGTCAGCAGGTCCAGGTACGAGCCTTCTTTCAGGAACTTGGTGCTGAAGGTCGCGAATGGGCCAAACAGGATCACGCGCTTGCCGTCCAGCACACGGGTGTCCAGGTGCGGAACCGACATCGGCGGTGCGCCAACGGAAGCTTTACCATAGGCCTTGGCCAGGTGTTGCTCGGCGAGGGTCGGGTTCTCGGTCACGAGGAACGAGCCGCCCACCGGGAAACCTGCGTATTCCTTAGCTTCAGGAATGCCGGACTTTTGCAGCAGATGCAGGGCACCGCCGCCGGCACCGATGAACACGAACTTGGCGTCGGTTTCGGTTTTAGTGCCGTCTTTCAGGTTTTTGTAGCTGACACGCCAGGTGCCGTCGTCGTTCTTGGTGATGTCCTGCACTTCGCTAGACAGCTTCAAGTCGAATTTTGGCGTGGTTTGCAGGTGCGCAACGAACTGGCGGGTGATTTCACCGAAGTTCACGTCGGTGCCGATCGGGCTCCAGGTGGCCGCGACTTTCTGGTTCGGGTCACGCCCTTCCATCATCAGCGGGACCCACTTCTTGATCACAGCCGGGTCTTCGGAGTACTGCATGCCGGCGAACAGCGGGCTCGCTTGCAGGGCTTCGTAGCGCTTTTTCAGGAACTTGATGTTGTCATCGCCCCACACGAAACTCATGTGCGGCGTGGAGTTGATGAACGAACGCGGATTCTTCAACACGCCTTGCTGAACCTGCCAGGCCCAGAACTGACGGGAAATCTGGAAGGCTTCGTTGATTTCAACGGCCTTGGGAATCGACACGTTGCCCTTGTCGTCTTCCGGGGTGTAGTTCAGCTCAGCCAGAGCGGAGTGGCCGGTACCGGCGTTGTTCCAGCCGTTGGAGCTTTCCTGGGCGACACCGTCGAGGCGCTCGACCATTTCCATCGACATGCCAGGTTCCAGCTCATTGAGCCACACACCCAGGGTCGCGCTCATGATGCCGCCGCCAATCAGCAGCACATCGACTTTCTTGGCTTCTTCGGCCTGAGCCGTCGTCATCCCCAACGACAGAGCCAACCCCAGCAGGGCTGTGTTCACTTTTTTAAACATCTGTAGCACCTATGATAAAACGCCATCCGCCCTTCCATCCTCGCGCTCACAGCCCATGTTTCACGGCAGATCATGGGTGCGGCACAGCAGGACTACCGGGTGGGCACACAAGGCCGATGTCTGTGCATCGACCCCCGTTATATGTCCCTACTGAACTGACTTCTTATCTTTTTTGGCTTCAGCTACTTGAGCGACAGTGATTCTGTTCGCCCGTCTCATGGACAGGAAAACTGAATAGGTCAAACCAAGTTGCGCCAAGAATATCACGACAAGGCTAACCCGCGCGTCTGTTCCCGACTCGTGAGTCCGGTTCGACGCGGCGGGACCTCTATACTGATGCTGTTTGCCTCAAAGGATGCATTGTCATGAGCGATACAGACTATCTGCGCAAGTACTCCTCCCAAGTGATCGATGGCGTCGAAGCCGCACCCGCCCGGGCCATGCTGCGCGCGGTGGGTTTCACCGATGACGACTTCAACAAGCCGCAGGTCGGCATTGCCTCGACCTGGGCGATGGTCACGCCGTGCAACATGCACATCGACAAGCTGGCGCTGGAAGTGGAAAAAGGCGCAAACGCCGCCGGCGCCAAAGGCGTGATTTTCAACACCATCACCATCTCCGACGGCATCGCCAACGGCACCGAAGGCATGAAGTACTCGCTGGTATCCCGCGAGGTCATTGCCGATTCCATCGAGGTCGTGGTCGGTTGCGAAGGCTTCGACGGATTGGTGACCGTGGGCGGCTGCGACAAAAACATGCCGGGCTGTCTGATCGGCATGGCGCGGCTCAATCGGCCGTCGATCTTTGTCTATGGTGGCACCATCCGCCCCGGTGCCGGCCACACCGACATCATTTCCGTGTTCGAGGCCGTCGGTCAGCATGCCCGCGGCGACATCAATGAAATCCAGGTCAAGCAGATCGAAGAAGTGGCGATCCCCGGCCCCGGTTCCTGCGGCGGCATGTACACCGCCAACACCATGGCCTCGGCTATCGAAGCGCTGGGCATGAGCCTGCCGGGCTCGAGCTCCCAGGACGCCGTCGGCGGCGATAAGGCCTCAGACAGTTTCCGCGCCGGCCAGCAAGTCATGGAACTGCTCAAGCTCGATTTGAAACCGCGGGACATCATGACGCGCAAGGCTTTTGAAAACGCCATCCGCGTGGTGATCGCCCTCGCCGGCTCGACCAATGCGGTGCTGCATTTATTGGCGATGGCCAACGCAGTGGATGTCGAGTTGACCCTGGACGACTTCATCGAGCTGGGCAAAATTTCCCCGGTGGTCGCCGACCTGCGCCCCAGCGGCAAATACATGATGAGCGAGTTGGTGGCCATCGGCGGCATTCAGCCCTTGATGAAACGCATGCTCGCGGCCGGCATGCTGCACGGCGATGTCATGACCGTCACTGGCAAGACTCTCGCGGAAAACCTGGAGAACGTGCCCGACTATCCCGAAGGCCAGGACGTGATCCTGCCCTTCGACCGGCCGATCAAAAAGGATTCGCACCTGGTGGTGTTGCACGGCAACCTCTCGCCGACCGGCGCGGTCGCCAAGATCACCGGCAAGGAAGGCCTGCGCTTTGAAGGCACGGCCCGGGTCTACCACGGTGAAGAAGGTGCGCTGGCTGGCATTCTCAACGGCGAAGTTCAGCCCGGCGAAGTGATCGTGATCCGCTACGAAGGGCCCAAGGGCGGGCCGGGTATGCGCGAAATGCTCTCGCCAACGTCGGCGGTGATGGGCAAGGGTCTGGGCAAGGATGTGGCGTTGATCACCGATGGTCGTTTTTCCGGGGGTTCCCATGGTTTCGTGGTCGGGCATATCACGCCGGAGGCCTTTGAGGGCGGCCCGATTGCGTTGATCGAGAATGGCGACAAAATCACCATCGACGCCGAAACACGGCAGCTTACGCTGGATGTGTCCGAGGCTGAGCTGGCCGAGCGCAAGTCGCGCTGGGTGCGGCCGGAATCGAAGTACAAGCGCGGGGTGTTGGCCAAATATGCGAAGACCGTGTCCAGCGCTTCGGAGGGGGCGGTGACGGATAAGTATCTGTGAGCCGAAAAGGTGTGCTGCCTGACCTGGCGCATTCAACTTGCCCGCGATGGCGGCGGCTCAAGTGCCATCAATGCTGAATGTGCCGGCCTCTTCGCTGGCAAGCCAGCTCCCACAGGGTTTTGCGGCGTGCCTAAATCATGCGGCAACCACAGGACCTTGTGGGAGCGGGGCTTGCCAGCGATGGCGGCTTTAGTGCCATCAATGCTGAATGTGCCGGCCTCTTCGCTGGCAAGCCAGCTCCCACAGGGTTTTGCGGCGTGCCT